>DAOPKR010000035.1:15784-36245 GCA_035391305.1 Draconibacterium sp. | reverse complement strand
AAATTGGTGATAAAATTGAATACAGCACATGGAAAACAGACAACCAAATAAAAATTATCGACATTCCGTACCAGCCCGAAGCTAATGGAGAGTTTTGGGAGAAAAGATAATTGACGGATTTTTAAGATTATTCTTAAATACCCAATTGGAGTAATTATTTATACAAAGATTTGAATCGTAACTAAGTGTTAGGTTTTCAGCATTGAAACCAATTATTTTTTCTTATAGATAACATAAATCTTATTTTTACGTTTTTTTTTGAACAGAAAACTAAAAGCAGAAAATATGAATTTTGGAAACAGGAAAACCCTTTTACTGATTTTTACTATTATAATTATCTCAATTCAAGTTACGGCACAATCAACAAATAATGAAGATGATGACAAATCACTTGAATTGGGAATAGAAATTCTTAAACGGTATTTTTACGAGGATAATCACTGGTACATTACAAAACCTGCAGTAGCCAATGATGTGAAGGGATTAATTAATTTTATAGAAGACGAACCGATCGATTCGATTGTAAATAACATTTATAAATCATTTTCACAGAAACAAACCTACGTTTTCAGGTTACCCGAAAATGTTGAAGACAGCCTGAGTGTTCCCGGTTTTTATCCCTATCCGCTTTTAGATAAAAGAATCAGTAATATTGGCATTGAACTAAAAAAGGAGTTTGAAAAGAAGCAAACAAATGTTCCGCCAGGGTTGCTTGAAAATCTTGATGAAAAGCTAAATCTGATCCCGAAAGGCGAGGGAATGAAATTATTCGCAAATTCGGTTTACAAAATGCCACAGGATTTAATGATACCTGAGGTAATTCCCGATTCAGTTATTAATTCTCCATCCGAATTCCAGAAGTTGGTAACTATTGACAGTATTCGTTCAGTTTATGTTGAACAAAAAAGGCTTCAGTACAACGATTCGATAAAGTCTTTTTATATTGATTCTGTTACAAATGTTTTTGGACAAAGAGCGTTTGAACAGTCATATAATTATCAGGTTAAAAGATTGACAGATTCAGTTAAGGTAAACAACTTTAATGTATTACGGATTTATAATGAATCGGTTGTGAATGCCGTTAACGATTCAATTTCTGCGGTTCTCGGAACTCTGGCTGATTATGCCGATTATATTGACTCGGTTAAAGTTACCATGTACAATCTTTCAGGAAATTCTTCTGAAATAAGTTTAAGAAGTGGTGGCGAAAAATATTCGAGATTCTGGTTAAAAAATGTCCAGAACGATTCGCTGAGTGTGCTTATCCGCAATGTTGGAAAGCGCGGAATGTTTATGCTGATTGATGATGGAGTTACCATATCACGATATAAACCAAAAGAAACAAAAGACTTCAGTTTCAAATCACTTGAAAAAAATATTTCATCGCTGAAAGCAGTTGGAAAACCTTATCAGGTGGAAACTCCATGGGTGATAGGCGGTGACGGACATCTTGGATTTTCGCAAACCTATCTGGATAATTGGGAAAAAGGGGGTCAAAGCGCAATTTCTTCGCTGGTTGTGCTTAAAGGTTATGCCAATTATAAACGTGCCGATAGTAAAATAAAGTGGGACAATTCAGGTGAAATTCGAAATGGCTGGGTTAGGCCCGGTGGAAAAGAAGAGGAACTACAGAAGAATGATGACAAATTTGAAATAACCTCTCGCTTTGGTGTAAGTGCTTATAAAAAATGGTATTACTCAAGCGAGTTTACATTTAATACACAGTTGTTTAACGGATATGTTTACCCTAAAAAAGATCATCCCGACCCCATTTCCGGTTTTCTGGCTCCATCCCGTTTGTTTTTCAAAATAGGTATGGAATATAAACCTTCCAAAGATTTTTCGTTACTGTTGTCTCCTTTAACTCTTAAAAATGTTTATGTGCGTGATACAACCAGATATGATCAAACTAAATTCGGAATTGATGCCAATTCAAATAGCTTTTGGGAACCGGGTTTAAACGCTGATATATATTTTAAGAAATCGTTAAAAGACAATATTTCGTATGAAACAAAATATAAAATGTTCATCAATTATAAAAGGCCTTTCCAGAAGTTCGATTTAAACTGGGAAAATAATATCTCAGTTAAATTAAATCAATTTATTGATATGAGGTTTTTATTACATTTGATTTATGACGATGATGTAAAATATCCGGTGTATTCTGCAACTACTGGTGATAAAATAGGTGAGAAAACAAAACTCCAGATAAAAGAGTACTTTTCGATAGGTTTCACCTATAAAATAAACCACAACGTCACGCATTCAAAACGAATGCCTTAAAAAATAGTAAAAGATGAAAAATATTAAACGCTATTATGTTTTGAATGCTGAACCCAAAGATGTTTATAATGCATTGACAAATAAAACCATGCTGGAGATTTGGACAGGAGAAGAAGCCGAAATGGAACCGGTTGAAGGCACTGTTTTTTCGTTGTGGGGAGGAAGTATTACCGGAGTTAATATCGAATTTGAGGTAAACAAAAGAATTGTTCAGAAATGGTTTTTTGATGATGAAGAAAATTCGATAGTTACAATGAAATTGCATCCGCATAAAAAAGGAACCAGTCTTGAATTAATACATACAAATATTCCGGAAGAAGCATTTGAAAACATTTCTGATGGCTGGGATGAGGATTATTTTGGAGCGCTTAATGAACTGTTTATTTAAGTCTGTTGAAAAATTATTCAAATCGAAGAGGTTGAGGTTGAGTTGGTTCGAAATTGTAAAACTGGCCCTTTGATTGTTCTTCCAGCACAAAACCAACAAAACTCATATTGTTTGGATGAAACGGATAAAAAGCCAGTCTCAACTGGATGGTTTTAAAAACAAGATTTTCATTGTGCAGCCTGATTCCCATACCCAACCCACTGTAGAAATCCTGTGTTAAAATAAATTCTTTGTTTGAACCTATCATTCCTATATCTGTAAACCCGAAAAGTGCCATATTGAATTTGTAAAATTCTTTTTGGAGAAAAAGTACATATTCCAAATTAAAACTTAGACGTTGTTTGCCAATTGCCTGCCTGCTGCTAAAACCTCTTATCGAATTACTGCGGCTGAGGTTCAGACTTTCTATTTCCAACCTGTGTAACCCAATGGTATAGTCAGTGTTTATAAATATTCTTGCTCCTTTTTGTTTTGTATTTAATAACTTCGAGATAAAATGAATCCGGGCATCTACCTGTCCCTGTTCAAAACCTCTCGCTCCATAATAACCGCCAATATCAGCCTCTGTATATAAATAACCTTTTTTGTTGATTAACAGGTTTCCGTTGGATAGGAGTAAATGCGCATAATGTCTGTTCCCAAATTCATTAAAGTCATACCCGTAAACTATCTCATTTTTAAAACCTTCAGGTATGTCTTCCGTAATTCCGTAACTATAAACAAGCTCATCCTGAATAAATCTTCTTTGTGTAAAAGTTATTCCACTTAACAGGAAAGTCCGGTTGGCAAAGTAATTAATATTTTCAGCGTCGTAAACAGGCCTTACATTAAATTTCTGGCTATTGAACCCGGCAGATACCACTATTTGCGCATTTTCACGCAAATATTTTTTAACCTGGAAACTATGTCCACCCCAGGCACTGTAATATAAAAAATCCATAGCTGATTCAGAATAAACAACGTCATTTTGAAAAATATAATTGGCACGGAACATTCTCAAGGCAGTTGCTCCGTAGCCCCATTTTATTGAAGTTGTAATGAACGGTTTGTTAAGGTTGAATTGGAATCCTTCGCTTTTAAAAGTATTCAAATATCCAAAGGAGATGTCAACAAATTTACCATGTATATTTTTTATTTTGTAATATGTTTCAGCACCCAAATAAGGTTGTTTGTTTACATGTCCGGCAAACACAAATGCTATTTCATGCCCAACACCAAAAATATTATTATTGTAAATTTCAAATGCAGCAGACTGAATGCCATGCACATTGCCTGAAACACCAAATGAAAATCGATCTTTGATTAAGATAAGTACTTTTACAAATCCCGCATATATAGAGTCCTGTTCAAGTAAAATATTTATTTCCTTAATGTATGGCAAAGAACGGATGAGCCGTTCATTTTCATATATAACTTCAGCATCAACAACGTCACCAACTCTAAAAAGTAAAAGTTTTTCAATAGATTGTAAATTTGATTTGGTGTGGATTTTATTAGCAGCTTTTTCGAGTTTGCTTGACGCAGTTTTTGATGTATCCTGGAAAGTGGGACCAAAAACATCAAGAGACTTAATTTTTATCTCAGATATAATTTTCCCATCCAGCTGACTATAATAATTTAATGCCAGTTCCTTTTTATCTACATACGGTCTGGGAGGAGAAATAAGAAAATCATAAATTAATTGGGTAAACTTACCCTGACTGGCTTTATATTTTAAGCTGTCATAAAATTGCTCTTGTTTTTGATGCTGAATAACTTTATTGTCAATTGAGTCTGCATCAGTCAACTGAGCCTGTATGTTAACAGGTTTGACCAATATTAAACCAAACAGCAATATTAAAAAAAGTAAAAACCTATTCATTTATTTACTTAAATATCAAGAAAGTCATTGACAATATTAACACTTTGGAATAACTGTTTTGAAATTTAACAATTTTAATACTTGTCATTTTATGAAACCCTTGTTAAAATACGTTAAAGTCAACATCTGATACATGCAATTTGGAAAAGGCAGTTGATTAATCTTCAGTTTAAAATCGGGGTTTATTTTATATTTTTGTTTTGTGAATTATTTTGTGAAAATATATCGGCGCTATATTTATGGTGTAATGGGGACGTTACTGTTTCATATTTTTCTGATAGCAGCTTTTTTGTTAGCCGAAGTTGATATGAAAGGGAATATAAAGGAAGAGCCTTTGGTTATTGAATTTCCTGAAATCCTGCCGGAGGAAGAAAAGATAATTGAAGAAACAGAACAGGAAAATCAGGATACTAAAAACGAATCGGCCGATAATCTTACAAATGCTGCCTCCAATAAACTTGCAGTTAAAAGCTATGAAACTTCAAAAGACAAATTCTTTGATGAGGATTATTTGAAAGAAGTAAATGCTGCAAAAAATCTTGTTTCGGATGTAAATAATCAACTTGCTAAAGAAAAAATAAAGATTGAAGATATAAAAATGCCTGTAGAGAGTACTGAAGGAATGAATCCGGATTCAATAAAAAATATTGTTTACACAGGCGAAAGTAATATTACTTATTATTTAGAAAACCGTTACCATGTAAGTTTGCCAATTCCGGTATATTTGGCTCGGGGTGGAGGAAAAATTGTAATTGAAATTAACGTGGACAGGCAGGGGCGAGTAATCGATGCAAATCTGGTTGCCGGGCAAAAAATCCGTGATCAGCAAATAGTTAACTACGCTCAAACAGCAGCATTAAAAACATTATTTAATGCAGATCCCAAAGCGCCGGCAGTACAAAAAGGGACAATCCATTATAATTTTATCGCGCAATAAATTAATGTTAACAGGTGATTAATCTTTAACATGATTTAACAACATTCATTTGTGCAATTTTAAAACTGCAATTATATTTGTGCTACGTTTATTTTCATAAGTTTAGGTTTAGTTAGGTTAGTTAGTTTAATGAGAAAAGGATAGGTTGTTGAGCCTGTCCTTTTTGTTTTTAAACATATTAATTATTCTCCCTTTAATTTCTAATAACTTTTTTCCTTAAAAAAGAATTTACTTTTTATATTTACACCTAATTGATTGTTTACAAGCTTTATTTGTAATTTTTAAACCGTTCTGAGTCAAAAATATCAAAGAATAAATCTAAATTAAGGGTTACCTTTTTAATAATAATCGAATAATATAAAGAAGATGATAGGATATAGTGATGAGCAAATTCTGAAAGGAATTTTGAGACATGATAATTTAATTTTGCAGTATATATATAAACAATATTACTACAACATTAATTATTTTATCAGAAAGAATCAAGGAAATGAAGATGATGCAAGCGACATCTTTCAGGAAGCTATAATCATTATTTACAGGAAAATTAAAGAGAACGATTTAGTTTTCGAGAAAAGTTCTTTCAAAGGTTATTTATTTTCGGTTTGTCGGTTTTTGTGGTTAAAACAACTTGAGAAAAGACGAATTGAAAAAGAAAAGTTGAATGATTCATTACCCTACCAGGAAGATTTATATGATGACAATTTTAACGAACTGGTAGAAAAAAATGAAAGGTATGGATTATACCAGAGGCATTTTGGCACACTAAGCTCCGACTGCCAAAAGCTATTGCAATTGTTTTTTGAGAAAGTTTCGCTAAAAGAGATTGCAAAAGTGATGGGATACAAAAGTGAAAAATACGCCAAGAAACGTAAATTTAAGTGTAAGGAATTACTTATTAGTAGAATAAAACAGGACGCAGAATTTAAAAAAATACTTGAAGATGATACCTAATACAGATTTTTTCGATAGAATCGAAGATTATTGCATCGAGCAGTTAAATGAAGAACACAAACTTGAGTTTGAAGCCGAGTTAAAGAAAAACCCTAAACTAAAAAGTGAACTGGATTTTTGGATTGATATTAAAAGTGCATTAACTGAAAAAGACGTTTTGACACTTAGAGATAAAATGAAAAATGTTTTACCCCAAAGAAATCAAACCTTTTCAAACAAAGAATCTTTTGAATTTTTAAACGGGGTTTCCGATATACAGGAACTAACTGAAATTCTATCCAGCGAAGAATTAATTAATTTTTACGACTCATTGCCCAAAGTGCATGCTTATCATCATGAGTCAATGTCAAATGAAAATGTACATCAATTTTATAAAGAACAAAAAATTGAAGAAGCATTTGATACAGAAGAAGATTTTGCAAATATAGATTTGGAAGATTTTGAAGGTTTGGAAGCTGCAATTCTTGAAAAAGATATTCTTCATTTTCGACAGACATTAAAACAAGTTGCCAAATCAGTTGAACCACAATTTACAGTCGAAGAAATTGATGATTATTTAAGTGGTGAAATTACAGGTAATGATTTGCTTGATTTTGAGAATGATATATCTCAAAATTGTACTCTGCGAAATGAAATAAAGTTACACCAGGATATTGAAATGTCAATTAATGAAATTGATGTAATGGATTTGCGAAGTCAAATTTCAAATATCCTTCGAACTGAAACTTCCTGGAACGTAAGTGAAAGAAGCATTGAAGATTATATTGATGGAGTTTTGGAGGGTGAATTACTTGAAGAATTTGAATTTGAATTACATGATAATACCGATTTGATTGCAGAAGTAAAACTGCGAAATCAAATTAATGAATCACTAAAAGAACAAGACATTTTTAATCTTCGAAAAGAGCTGATTGCGGTTAAAGAATCTGTAACCGTCAAAAAGATTAATATGATTATTCCGGACTCAAAATCGGAAAAGTTGAAGTTTTGGAGAAGCAGTGTGGCAGTTATAATTGTCCTTATAGGATTAGCAGGTGTTTTAGGAAAAAGTTTTGTATCGTCTGACTATACTTACGATCGTTACTTTAGTGTTCCTGAATGGTCTCCAGAAAGGTCCGTTTCAAGTGAAATAACATTGATGCAAAAAGCAAATATTGCGTATTTAAATAAAGATTTTAACGGGGTAGTTGAAATATTGGGACAACTGCCAACAACAAGTAGTGAAAACCCGGTTTTTGATTTTTATAAAGCTGCCAGTTTGCAAGGCCTAGAAAAATATAACAGTGCAATAGTTGAATATTCAAAAGTAATAAATCACGGAGATAACCTGTTTATTGAAGAAGCCGAGTGGTACAGGAGTCTGTGTTATTTAAAACTTAAAAATTATGAGAAATCGAAAACAGAATTATATGCAGTAATTGAAAGAAAGGGGCATTTTGAAAATGATGCCAAAGCAATAATCAGACGTTTGAAATATTCTTTTAAATAAAGCTTAAATCATAATTTTACACACATTCATTTTTTTTCCAATAAAATAAAATAAACACATAAACACATTCTACAAAGCCCGCTTTTTACGGGCTTTTTTTATACGAATAGTTTGGTCGATTCCAATGCCGGACAATGCCAGTATCAGTACAATGAAAAAATAGAAATCGTAACTTTTGTAAAGAGGAGAGTCATCTCCGATGCTTACAAACCCTAACCAATAATGCGGATGAGCTCTTCGGGAACTCACTGAATTGAGATATTCAAGCTTGGCCAGTCGCAATGATTCATCTTTTCGTTTTCCCTTTTTAATATTTTTGTACAATGAAGTTATGATCTGAGTTCCACTTTCATCTTCTACTTCCCATAATGACATAATAATTGAAGGACATCCGGCATAAATAAAACCACGGGCCAGGCTCATAATACCCTCACCTTTTTTCAATTGACCCGAACCCGTGTTACATGCGCTTAAAACAGTAAGTTTTGCTTGTAATTTAAGATTATAAATATCTGCTGTATTCAGCATACCGTCTTTTGCAGGGTCTTCTGTTTCAATCTGAGTAAAAGCAAAACTTGAATTTGCGGGTAATGAATCATTTATAAATGCGTGCATTGCCAGGTGTAAAATATCATATTTTTCTGCATTTTTCCTGAAATTATCTTCAGTAGCGTCTTCGCCACTAAAAATGTCAGCCGATATAATTTTTGAAATTCCTGCCACCTCTTTTTCCACTCCGGGTAAAGGAATAAGTGGATATTTTTTATTCGAAATTTCTATTGATTCTCCTTCTTTATAAATAGGGGCAAATGCTATTGCTTCACTTTTATTCTTTTTGACAGTGGATATTTGACTGAAAAGCAAATTAACTGAGTTTGAGTAATTGATACAATACTTTCGGATTAGATAATCCAATTGATTGAATTCAATATTTTTTGAAGTATCAGGTAAGTTCTCAAGTAAAGCATCAAAAGGTATATAACTTAATTTCCCGTCCGGAACAATGGTAATTTTCTTATTAATCAATCGATCTTTTAAGGGTAGAATTAATTGTTTGTATAAAAGATTTGATGAAACACAAAACTGTTTTGAATCTTCGTTTTTTGTGAACATGTATTCGGTGTTCGACATAAATCTGAATATAAACTCGATTGCAGAATTGAAATCGGCATTTAATTTTAGTCTGTTGAATTCAATATTATCTGAACTGATAGCAAACACATATAGTTTATGAATTGAATCAGTTTCATTAAAAACATATTCCAGAATTACTTCATCCTTATGTAATTTAAGTTGAATATCTTTTAATGAAAGCATTGAATTTGAGTATTTCAGATTGTAGAAATCCTTATAGTCGGTTTCAATTTTTCGTTGTAATTCCTCTCTTTCCCGATTGGCTGTGAAAATTTCGTTATTATATTCTTTAATTAATGAACTGTCAGGATTGGAACTATTTTTTTCATTATTTAATTTTTCAGAATAAATAATGATGCTACTATTTAATTTGTATTCAAGGTTGAGTAAACTGTCAGGAACAAGGCTGTTTTTAAGGGCAAGCTGATTTGAAATTTTATCGAAAAGAGAACTGCTTTTTAATCGTTCCGAATTTTGAAACGCCTGTTCAAGGTATTTGAAATCCTTTGTAATCGAGTAAGCGGTATAAGAAATATCAATAATCTGGTTAAATGTAGCGTATTCCAGGGTGTTTAATTCTATTTTACTTTTATCGTCTGATATTTCCTTTCGCGCCCTTTGAATCAATGAACCTACAACCTGGTAGTTTTCAATAGCCAGAATCATCGATTCGGTTAAAATGAGTTTGTCATTCGTTTGTTCTAGTTTTGCAAGTTCATTGTAATCGTCAGCTATAAGTTTAAACAGCACGATACATTCTTTAATTGAAAGCAGATTGTTTAATTCCAGGGCATTAACTGTCAGATAATTATCTGTAAAATTAAGTGGAATTAATCCTTTCCTGAACCAATTTATAGCTTCCAGTAAATTCTTTTTTCTTTGATTTTTAAAGGATTCTATATTTTGTGTTGCAACTGGTATATTATTTACGATTAATCCCTTTGTTTTGTAATATTCAGATAAAGCCATTCCGTTAACTGGTTTCATATCCTGAATAATTAAATAAGCTTTCTTTAAAACCTCATCAGCATCAGAAAGCTGATCGATGGAAATAAGAAAATTAGAATAGTTTATATAAGAAATTGCTATGTCTATGCTATTCTGTTCATAAATTGAGAGTGCCAGATCAATTGCTTTCTGGTAATTTTGTTTTGATTTTTTTATTTCTCCCTGTATTTGATATATAAAGGCCATAAGTTCGTAGTATAGCTTTTTATCTTCAATATAGGAGTTGTTTATATTGTTGTTAATCAGCTCAATCGCTTTTTTGTAATTGTTAGTTAGATAATAAATTTCAGCAATATTATAGTTAATTCTTGCAATATCCTCAGGTGGTGCATTTAGCTCAGTAACCGAAAGAGTTAACGCCTGATTAAAATATTGTAGCGCTTTATCAAAATCCAGTTTAAATCGGTAAATAATACCAATGTTATTGTACAATGAAAATATTGACCAGTATAAAGGGGATTTCGCAGATAAATAGTTGACTTCAGCAAGTTTGTAGTATTGTAATGCCAAATCCAACTGGCCTAAACGCCCATATATAATTCCTATTCCCGAATATGTTGCTGCAAGTTTTGGATCTAGTTTCCCATATAATTTTTTTCGAAGTTCTAAGGATTGAAAATAGGGGTCAAGCGCCTTAGTATATAAGCCATTTTTAAGAAGCTCAATGGCTTTTTTATTCAAAATTACAGATTGAATGCTGTCTGAAATATAATTTTGGTTCTGACTTTGACAAAATAAAGGATGTAAAATGATTATTGTCAGGTAGATATACTTTTGAGTTTTGGACATTCTATATCGATTTATAGCTAGCAATTTAAAAAGAATTTCATTTTTATTTTTAAAAGGGGTTACCTTTTTTACCATATGAGAATATATATACAGAATGTGTGTTTATTATGTTTTACAAATTATTTTATTATCATGAAAAATTTATTGGGAAATTTCAAATCAAGAGAATTTAGCTTTAACAGTGTTGAGTTTTTAAGCGAAAGCGAAATGCAACAAATTCGTGGTGGTGGTGATGTGCCAAAACCAACTTCAAGACCACGTGAAATAATTGATGAAACAGAGCAATAGTATTTTTTCAATTTTTTTCTATGCCTCTTTTTAAGGGGAGACAAAATCAATTTTTTTAGTTTGAATTATTGTTTTATTATTTGTTGATAATAGCATTTGTTATGTTTAATAAATGTTGCAATTTAGTAAAGCATTAATGCCAAAATTATAATTAAGTTTACATAATAGTTTTATGCTATGTATTCATTAATTTAATTTGAAGATGAACACGGTAAAGAATTAAGGATATTTTTTTGTTCATCAAATTAATTTTAGGATTAATTAGAACACAACATACAGACCCAATTAAGAATAAGATAAGTACATTCAGCAGGGGATTAAAAAGATTTATAGTTTTAATCCCCTATTTTATGTTCTTTCGTTTCGTTTTCCAGTAAACATTTTATACTTATTGAACTTGCATTTTAATGCACCATTGTATAAATCAACCCGAATCTCAGGTTTTAAGCCTACATGCTTGAAACTTTCAACAGAAGATGAAAGAATCCATGCTGTGCTTCCTGCATACTGATGTTTTAATCTTTCTCCCATCATTGCATAAAGATCAGTTAAATCGCTATCTTTCAGTCTTTCCCCGTAAGGTGGATTTATAATAATCATTCCATTCTCAAAATCAGATTGCAGATCTTTAAAGTCGGAAACCTTAAATTTAATTTTATTAAACACAAGTGCACGTCGGGCATTGGTTTGAGCATTTAATAAATTACTTCCGGAAATATCAGAAGCAAAAATTCTGTGATTAAATTCCTTTTTTACCGTTGATTTTTTGATGTCTTCAAAAAGAAGTTGATCAAAATCGTTCCAATTTTCAAAAGCATAATTTTTTCTGAACCTGCCTGCCGGAATATTTTGTGCAATCATGGCAGCTTCAACAGGTAATGTACCCGATCCGCACATTGGATCCATAAAGTCACTGTTTCCCGTCCAGCCGGCTAACTGTATCATTCCGGCCGCTAAAACCTCGTTTAATGGTGCTTCTCCCTGATTCATTCTGTATCCACGTTTATGAAGAGATTCGCCTGAACTATCAAGTGAAATAACACAGGTATCACCATGAATATGGAGGTCAATAACTATTTCAGGATTCTCTGTATCTACATTCGGACGTTTGCCGATTTTATTTCTGAAGTAATCAGCAATTGCATCTTTCGCTTTTAGAGAAGCAAACATCGAATTGGTAAAATCTTTCGAATTGCCCACTGTACTGTGAATAACAAAGCTTTGTTCAACTCCAAAATGGTGTTTCCATTCAAAGTTTTTACATTTTAAATAAAACTGCTCAACATTTTTAAAATGGAAAAATTCAATTTCCTTTAAAACACGTAAAGCAGTTCTTAAGAAATAGTTTGATTTGTAAATTATTTTTAAGTCGCCTTCATAGAAAACTGCCCGGTTTCCCAAAGTTATATTTTGCCCGCCAATCGCTTTTATTTCATCTGCTAAAACGTTTTCAAGGCCAAATGAGGTTTTTGCAACCAAACGAAAATTTTTCAATGTTTTTATTTTTAATAGAATTAAATTCCTGCTCCGTGTGTAAATGTTGTTTCTTTTGCTTTCGATTGAACGACACGTGAATAAGGAGGTAAATCATCAGTAACCCAAACATTGCCACCAATTACCGAACCTTTTCCGATTGTAACCCGACCTAAAATAGTTGCTCCTGCATATATTACAACATCGTCTTCAACAATTGGGTGTCGCGGAATACCTTTTATTGGATTCCCATTTTCATCAAGCGGAAAACTTTTGGCTCCCAGAGTAACTCCCTGATAAATTTTTACATTCTTTCCAAGAACTGACGTTGACCCAATTACTACTCCTGTTCCGTGATCGATTGTAAATTGTTCTCCAATCTCTGCTCTTGGGTGAATATCAATTCCTGTTTCTCCATGTGCCATTTCCGAAATAAACCTTGGTATTAGTGGAACTTCAAGTTGCAGAAGTTTGTTGGCAACCCTGTAATTGGAAATTGCACGGATTGCAGGATAACAAAATATAACCTCACCCAGATTTCGCGCTGCAGGGTCGTTCAGATAAGTTGCCTCCACATCGGTAACCAACCGGCGGCGAATTTCTGGTAGAAATTCGATAAATTCCAGCGCTGCCTGCTCTGCTTTTTGCTGGTGTTTTTCAATTCTATTTATGCTGTTATCAAAGCACTCAAAACACATTCCGGCAAGAATTTCCTCACTTAAAAGTCCGTAAAGTTCATCAACATATACTCCCATGTAGTGTTGGGTGGTATTTGACCGTAATGATGTATTCCCAAAATAACCCGGGAAAAGAATTTCACGCACCAAATCAATTATTCTTTTCAGTTGGGTAATTGAAGGCAAAGGTTCACCTGTTTTATGCTGGTGACAAACAATTTGATATGAACCTGGATCGCTAAGTTTTTGAATTGTCTGGGATATTTTATTTTCAAAATTGGTTGTTGTCATTTCAAATCGAAATATTAATTTTTAAAACTACATACTATTCTGTTACAATGATAATTTAACGCAGAAACATTGCACTTGTTGATGATTTATTTCAATTCAGATAAAAATTGAAGTGCGTTGTTGAGTCTTATTTCATTAGTACCTTTTACTATTTTATAGGCGAAATTGAATTTGTTTATTTCTTCAATGTATTTATTATGAAGTATTTTTCTGTTTTCTCCTCCGTTTTCCCTAACCGGATCGAACACCCAGGGGAGGTCAATATCACAAACTAAAAAAAGATCAATTTTGGTTTTTTCAATTTCATGGATAAGCCAGTCCGGAATTTTGTTGTAAACAAATTCAAACCAAATTTTGGTTACAATTAGCCAGGTATCTATAAAAATATATGGTTCATTGATTTTTGAAATATTGGCAAAAAGTTCAATTTGCATTTTAGCAATCTTTTCAACATCCGAATAAGTATATTTTCCATTCAGATTTTCAACATACTCACGTGCAATTTCGGGAAGATAATGTACACCAAAATGAGCAGCAAGCTGTTCTGTTAGCGTTGTTTTACCTGTTGACTCGGCACCTGTAATTACTATTATTTTAGGTTTGATTTTCAATTTCCCGGTTTTAAATCTTTTTTCCATTCAAAATAACCAAAAAATGCCATAACTGTGTAAACCGCAAAAAGAATAACTGTTGGCCAAAGATTTTTATAAATATAGAGCCCAACTGATACAAAATCAACGAAAATCCAGATTATCCAGTTTTCAATATATTTTCTCGCCAGCATCCATGTTGCTACAATGCTAAATGTCGTTGTCAAAGAGTCAAGGAACGGAACATCAGAATCAGAAAATTTGACTAAAATAAAATAGATTGAGAAATAAATCAGGGCTGAAATTACAGCTATCTGTATCCACAGCTTTTTTTCGATTACCCGAACCGGAAACTGAGATTTATTGTCGGTATTTTTTCCTTTTAACCAGTAATACCAGCCGTAAATACTGATCGCAACATAATAGAATTGTAATCCCATTGCGGCATAAAGCGCAGATTTAAAGAATATAACAATATAAAAACATGAGGTTAAAATGCCTGTTGGCCATGTAAATATGTTTTGACGGATAGAAAAGCGAATATATAAAATGCCAAGAATGGCTCCCAGCAATTCAATTCTATTGACAAGGAGCCAATCAGTTGCCGACTGCACCATAATTAATGTTGAGTAGAAACCAAAAGGTTGTTGTAATTTTTCTGGTTTTCGATGACTCTTAATGCTTCAATAACAGCTTCATCGTCATTGTAATACACTTTATAAAAATCGTCACGCGAATATAAATCCCTGGCGATAATTGCTTTAATTTCCTTTTTTAAGTCAGCTTTTCCAAATAAAAGGCTTTCTTCATTTTTCTCGATACCATCTTTTATCCCGGTTTCCACTATATCCGAAATCATTTTCTCCGTTGTTTCATATTTCGCATTAAAATCTTTGAAATCAGGATATTTTGATTTGATTTCGTTTCGGTTTTGGTCAATATATTCAAGTGCAAAATTGTAAATAATGTTGTTTCTGCGCAACTTATTTATATAACTGTAATGAATGGAAGTATCAAGCGGAATAAAAATATCAGGCATTACACCTCCACCGCCATGAACGGTTCTTCCGTTTAAAAGTGTTTTGTATGCTATTGAATCGGAAAATATAATACTATCAGCATTAAACATTTCACCGCTTAAAATACGCTTTTCATAATCCTTCCGATATTCATTTACACCTTCGTCGTATGGTTTTTGAATGCACCGTCCACTCGGTGTATAATAATGAGCTGTGGTTAATCGTACCATTGAGCCATCGGTTAAATAATATGGTTTTTGTACCAATCCTTTTCCAAATGTGCGACGGCCAATTATAATTCCGCGGTCCCAATCCTGAATTGCACCGGCAACAATTTCACTTGCTGAAGCCGATGACTCATCAACCAAAACTACAAGGTTCCCTTTTTTGAATTCTCCGCTTGACGAAGCCTTGTATTCACGTTTTGGTTCGTTCAAGCCGCTGGTGTACACAACTAGTTCGTCGTTATTTAAAAACTGTTCCGAAATTTCGATAGCAGTATTTAAATATCCACCTCCGTTTCCACGTAAATCCAAAATCAGGTTTTGAATGTTTTGACGTTTCAAATCCTTCATTGCTTCAACAAATTCATCGTTAGTTGTTGCCGAAAATTTGTTTAGCTTGATTAATCCTGTTGTTTTATTTATCATGTATGATGCATCAAGACTAAAGATTGGAATTTTGTCGCGGATAATTGTAAAGTCAAGCAACCCGGGAGCATTTTTCCGTAATACTTTCAGTTCGACCTTTGTTCCTTTATCTCCTCTCAACAAATCAAATACATCGCTGTTTTTCAAACCTGTTCCGGCAATATTTTTATTGTCAACTTCAACAATCCTGTCGCCGGCCATAAGGCCAACTTTTTCAGATGGTCCACCCGAAATTGTTGATAAAACCAATAAAGTATCTTTAAAAATATTGAAAGAAATGCCGATTCCTTCAAAATTTCCAACAAGCGGCTCGTTCATTTTATCTACTTCGTCTTTCGACATGTAAACTGAATGCGGATCCAACTCGCTTAACACACTCACAATTGCTTTCTCCGTAATTTCTTCAATATTAACCGAGTCAACATAATAGCCATTAATTAATCGTAATAATCTCCCAAATTTAAGTTGGTTTTGCTGAACCGATTCCTGCGCCGAAACAAATGTGGCAGGTAAAGCAAATATTACAGAAAGCAATAATATGATTCCAGTATTTTTATATTTCACAACAATTTTTTTATCCATCAGTTTATTTTTTTAGAATTCTATAAATACCGCCATACAATTTCCACACCAGTTTAACAAATCAGACAATCAACAGATTATAAAACTTAACAACTATTCCCACTCAATTGTTGCAGGCGGTTTTGAACTGATATCGTACACAACCCGGTTTATTCCTTTAACTTTATTGATGATTTCGTTTGACATTTTTGCAAGAAAATCATAGGGCAGGTGTACCCAATCTGCTGTCATTCCATCGGTAGATGCGACTGCCCGCAAGGCAACTGTAAATTCATAGGTACGTTCATCGCCCATTACACCCACCGACTGAACTGGCAATAACATTACACCGGCCTGCCACACTTTGTCATACAAATTCCAATTTTTCAACCCGTTGATAAAAATGGCATCCGCTTCCTGCAATAGCCTGACTTTTTCAGGAGTAACATCGCTCAAAATTCTTATTCCCAAGCCTGGGCCAGGGAAAGGATGACGGCCTAAAAGTTCAGGTTTGATATTTAATGCTGCCCCCACCCGGCGAACTTCATCTTTAAAAAGTAAACGAAGTGGTTCAACAATTTTAAGGTTCATTTTTTCGGGCAATCCGCCTACATTGTGATGCGATTTTATGGTTGCCGACGGGCCGTTTACCGAAACCGATTCAATTACATCAGGGTAAATTGTTCCCTGTGCCAGCCATTTTACGTCCTGTATTTTATGTGCTTCCTCGTCAAAAACTTCGATGAAATTATTACCAATTGCTTTTCTTTTTTTCTCGGGATCGGTAATTCCTTTCAGATCGTCATAAAATTTTTGTTTTGCATCGACTCCAATTACGTTCAAACCCATGTATTTGTAAGAATTCAAAACATCTTCAAATTCATTTTTCCGAAGTAATCCGTTATCGACGAAAATGCAAGTCAGGTTTTTCCCAATTGCTTTGTGAAGTAAAACGCCCGCAACCGAAGAATCTACTCCGCCTGATAACCCAAGAACAACTTTGTCGTTTCCAAGTTTTTGTTTTAAGCTGGCTACTGTGGTTTCAATAAACGAATCGGGAGTCCAGTTTTGCTGGCATCCGCAAATTTCAGACACAAAGTTCTCAAGTAACTGCAACCCTTCGGTGGTGTGATATACTTCGGGATGAAACTGTATTCCCCAGCTTTGTTCATCATCTATTTTAAAGGCTGCAAAATTAACGTCCTCGGTTGATGCCACTACTTTGTAATTTTTTGGAATTGTTACAATTGTGTCTCCGTGTGACATCCAAACCTGCGTGTGTAGTTTTATATTTTTGAAAAGTATGCAATCGTGATCAATGTAACCTAAATTTGCCCGGCCATATTCGCGGCTGTTTGAAGGTGCAACTTCGCCACCAAAAAAATGTGCCATATACTGAGCGCCGTAACAAACGCCGAGAATTGGTATTTTTCCTTTTATTTCCGATAAATCGGGTTTTGGTGCATCGATGTCACGCACTGAATACGGACTTCCGGAAAGTATTACCCCTTTTACCGTTTCATCGATTTTCGGAAAATGATTAAATGGATGAATTTCACAATAAACATTTAACTCGCGCACTTTACGACCAATCAACTGGGTATATTGAGAGCCAAAATCAAGAATAAGGATTTTTTCCTGCATGAAACTTATTTTATTTTTTTGATTTCTATATTTAAAGGCAAAAGTAAAAATTACACAGTAATGTTAATTGTATTGTTCATTAAAATGGAGTTGATGTTAACAACAAGAAAATAAACCAGTTCGTTTTTCTATATGACCGTATTAAATTTTGTTTCATTTAAAACCGATTCAAAACATGGGTTGGTCAATAATTGTTATTTTTGCCTAATTATTTAAGCTGTATTTCAATGAAGATTATTCATTTAACATTTTTAGTATTGTTCTTTTTCACCATCCCGGGTTTTATAAATGGCCAGAGTTTTAAGGAAAATGAAATGGTAATTATCCAGGGAGAAAAATTTATTCTTCACCAGGTTCGCACCGGAGAAACTATTTATTCAATAACCCGCGATTTTAAAATTGACTCTTCACAATTATTAAAACACAACCCAAATATCTCAAACGGTTTAAATATCGGCGAAATTCTGAAAGTACCTTTTAACGAAAATGTTTTGTTGTCGAAACTGCCGGCTTTTAAAAAGGGCGACCCAACAAGTTTTATAAATCACACAATCGAGTCGAGAAGTGAAACTGCCTATTCAATTGCAAAACAATATGGGATAACAGTTGAAGAAGTTTATGCATACAACCCAACTGTCAATAGTTTTAAAAAGGGTATAACACTTAAAATTCCACAGTGGGAGTTTAACCCGGAGCCCGAAAAAGTTGAAGCAGTTATTTCAAATCAGAATGCCAAAAAGGAAGATTTAATTGAGCACACAGTTGTTTCGGGTGAAACGCTGTATTCCATAGGGAAATATTACCAGGTTACGGAAAGCGAAATTCTGAAATACAACCCGGAAGCAAAAAACCTGAAAGCCGGTGCAAAATTGGTTTTGCCCAAAAAAGTGGCTGACAACAGTTCTTCGGAAAATATTTCTGGCGGCAATAATCAGCTGAAATATATGAAGCACACGGTTGAGCCGGGAGAAACTATTTATGGCGTAACGAAAAAATACAACATAAGCGAAGAAGAATTAAAAGAGCTTAACCCCGAATTGAGGACCGCCTTCCGTTCAGGTGCTGTGATACGGATTCCCGTGAAAGAAAACTTTTCCGATATTCAGCAAACAGACAATGAAGTTGAATCGACTCAGCCGGAAGCATTATATTCAGGAACGACTCCGGCAGATTGCCCGACCAATTCAAATTTTGTTGAAAACGGACCAATTACCGTTGCCCTTTTCCTGCCTCTGTTTTTAGAAGCCAATAATCAACTGAACAAGGAATTTACTGCACCTGAAATTGACACGCTCGAACAAATTGAAGTATTGGATGAAACCTCCTCTGATACAATTGTTGAGGAAGAAAAACCAGTGCAGTTACTTAAACAGTTTAAAGGAAACAGCGAAAATTTTCTTCAGTTTTACGAGGGTGTGCTGATTGCGGTTGACTCAATTCAAAAAACCGGAATGAAAGTGATCCTGAATGTTTATGATACAAATGAAAATCCTGCTTCGGTTCGAAAAGTTGTGAACAGTGAAGCTTTCGGGAAAACCGATTTGATAATTGGCCCTGTTTATGAAAACGTGCAAAAAGAAGTTGCCCAAATTGCGGCGATAAATCATATTCCTTTAATTTCACCCTTCACGCCAAAATCGGGTTTGATAAATAACAATCCGCAGTTTTACCAGGTAAACCCTACGCGTGAATATCTGGCAGAAGCAACTGTTGAAATGATTGCAGCCAATTATTCGAATACAAATTTTATTGTTGTGCGCACGTCGGCATACGAGGGAACTCCTGAGTGGCAAATGGTTGAATCAATCAGAAAAAGATTCTCAAATTCAGGAACGCACAATGGTGGACGTTTTACGGTTTATGATTTCAGGAAAGAAAGGGCCACCGGTTTATCAAAAATTTTGTTGCCTGAAAAAGAAAATGTTGTTTTTATTCCGACTTCTGATGAAGGTGAACTTAGTGTTGCCATTTCGAATATAAATAATTTAGCCAGAGACTTTCCAATAACTTTAATAGGTGCCGGCAACTATCAGCAAAAATATCCGAGTATTGAAATTGCGCATTTTCACAATCTTAATTTTAAATATATCAATCCGTATTGGGTTGATTATAAAAACAACCCGACCATTTCTTTCTTCGAAAAATTCATCTCCAACTTCGGAACCGAACCCAACAGTTATGGCGTTCAGGGTTTTGATGTGGCCTGGTATTTTTTAAATGCCATCCATTTTTACGGAAAAGATTTTGACAATTGCCTGCCCTATATGAACACGAAACTTTTACAGGGAAACTATTATTTCAAACGGGTTTCACCATCAGGTGGCTTTATGAATGAAGGAGTTTCTGAAATTTCCTATAACCGTAATTTCGAAGTTGTTCAAAAGGGTGTATTCGGGAAACCGAAGTATTAGGAAGGAAACAGAGA
>DAOPKR010000035.1:12661-15684 GCA_035391305.1 Draconibacterium sp. | reverse complement strand
ATTTCCGGACCGGAATTTGTCTTCCCGGTTACATTTCTTATTTCCTGAGATAAAGGAACTGTTCTTTAGGTTACAGCAAGAAGGTATTTAAAAATCTAATCTTCAAACTCCCTGAAAGTTTTCTTAATTATTTCAAGCGCTTCCATTAGTTCAGGTTCGGTAATAATAAGCGGGGGAGTGAACCTGATAATGTGCTCGTGGGTGGGTTTTGCAATGAGGCCGTTTTCTTTTAGTTTCAGGCAAACATCCCAGGCTGTTTTTCCGTTGTTTGGTTTCACGGCAATTGCGTTTAACAGGCCTTTTCCGCGGACTATTTCAATCATTTTCGAATCAACGGCTTTCATTTCTCTTCGGAAAATTTCGCCCATTCGTTGCGAGTTTTCAACCAGATTTTCGTCCTGAATAACATCGAGTGCTGCTATTGCAACCCGCGCTGCAATAGGGTTTCCGCCGTAGGTACTTCCATGTTCGCCGGGTTTTATTGTCAGCATAATTTCATCGTTGGCAAGCACGCACGAAACCGGGTAAACACCCCCTGAAAGCGCTTTCCCGAGAATTAAAATATCGGGTTTCACATTTTCATGGTCGCAGGCCAGTAGTTTACCTGTTCGGCCCAAACCGGTTTGTACTTCATCGGCAACAAAAAGCACATTGTATTTTTTGCAGAGATCGGCAGCTTTCTTCAAATAACCTTCATCGGGAACAAAAACTCCTGCTTCGGCCTGAATGGGTTCAAGTAAAAAACCTGCAACATTTGGGTTTTTCAGTTCCAGTTCCAACCGTTCAATATCATTAAAAGGAATGTGGATAAATCCGGGAGTGTAAGGTCCGTAATCGTTATATGCATCGGGGTCTGACGACATGGAAACAATTGTAATTGTGCGGCCATGGAAATTCCCGTCGCAAACAATAATTTTTGCCTCGTTTGCCGGAATGCCTTTAACTTTGTAGGCCCATTTGCGTGTAAGTTTCAGGGCGGTTTCGTCGGCTTCGGCGCCCGAGTTCATAGGGAGCATTTTGTCGTAGCCAAATAATTTTGTCATGTATTCTTCCCAATCGCCCAGTACATTGTTGTAAAAAGCACGCGAAGTTAAAGCGAGTGTATTTGCCTGTTCAACAAGCGCATTTGTTATTTTCGGGTGACAATGGCCCTGGTTTACGGCAGAATAAGCCGACAGGAAATCAAAATATTTTTTTCCTTCCACATCCCAGACATAAATTCCTTTGCCTTTTGCCAAAACAACCGGAAGCGGATGGTAGTTGTGTGCGCCAAATTTGTCTTCTTTGGCCATGTAATCTTTTGAAGTTAAAGTTGTCATTTTTGTTCTTTTTAGTTTGTGAAGAATTACAGTTTTAGTTGCTAACAAAAATATAAATCAGGGTCTTGAAAAGCACTGAAATACGTCATGTTTTTGTATAAAGGAACCGGTATCAATAGTGCGAAAATTTCAAATACGCATGGAGCCAATTCTCTTTTTCAATTCATTAACATTTTGTTGTTATAGCCTGTGCTTTAACTTCTATAAATCAAATTCATTTCCGATAATTCTTGTCCAATTTGATGAATTCCACTTAATATTTTTTCAGTTTGGTTTTCAGATGGTTTTTTATGCCCCTGTATATATTGAGACAATAACGTTGGATTCATCCCAATTTTTTCTGCAAGAAACTTTGAATTCAGCACTTTGTAATACTGGAAGAATTGCGCAAAGTCAATCTCAAACTTTAAATTTTCGTGTGTAATTATATATTCATCTTCAAAATTTAATTGAGTTGCTTCGAGCGCATTATTCATAAGTTCGGGGATAGTTTTACCAGTCGTAAATATTGGATATTCTTCGGAATAAGCAGAAAATCCAGTCTTTGTTTTTTCAACTATTATTTTTATTTTATCCTTATAATTGTTCATAATTTCTGTTTTTAAAGTTTTATTCCTGCATCTTTCAAAATCTTCTTTTCAAGTCCTTTACCGATTTCTTGACTTCCATGATTTGGAAATATTATTATTCCTTCTTTTTTATCATGTTTCAGTTTAACATGCGACCCTTTTTGTGATTCTGGATACCAACCATCATTTTTTAAGAGTCGAAGTAATTGTGAACATTTCATAAACTGAAATTTTAAGAAATCATGTTCGAAGGTAAATAATAATTTACTTTCTGGCAAATATTGTTTTTTGTAATTTTACCTTTTTCAGAAGTTCTTGTCTTGATACTTTGTACTCAAATCTCAATATTAACCAGAATCTATTTCCAGAACCGGATTATCGCCACTTCAGCTAAAATAAAAAGAAGAGCCAGTAAAATGCACAATTTCCATAATTGCCGGCCATTTTGAATTTCGTCGAAAATTTCAGAAAAATTCTTTTCGGCATTTTGCACAACCTGGGCGTTTTTAAGTTGTGCAGTTTCAATTTTATCCTGCAATTCACTGTTGTTGAAATACCTTAAATCCGATTCTTTACGGTCGTAATTAAAAGCCAGCGAGCCGGTAACTGTATCTTCATTCAGTATTAAATAGTGGCCATCGTTAACAATTTGCCCTGGAAATTCAATTAATGTTCCTCTTGCTGAAACATTTACTGAGGGAATAAATTTTTCCTGTTTTTTTACGTTTTCAATTTCAATTCTCGAATCGAGGCTAATATTTTGTTTGCGGGGGATTTCATAAAATGTGTTCCGCCCTACAATGAACGACATTTCCTGGTTGGGCAAACTATACAACACAATATTGTAAAGTGTTGGCACAAAAAGTACATCGCGGGCGAAAGCTTCATTTTTCTTTTCCAGGGGGAATGCAAAAACCCACACTTTACCGTTTTCGAAATTAACCGACGAAAGCGCTTTGTCGTTGTTTTGAAACCAAAGCAAACGCGTTTCCGTCGATTGTGAATTGTTTTCGAATTGTAAATGCCCTGATATTTCAGGATAAATCGGGTTTTCTTCTTTTTTGCGGAAAACATCGGTAAAGAATTTGTTTTCAAAATCGATACCCGAAATTTTTTGTTTTGTTGTATCCTGCGC
>DAOPKR010000035.1:9435-12561 GCA_035391305.1 Draconibacterium sp. | reverse complement strand
CCCAATTGCAAACCACTTGTGTTGTTTGTGTATTTCAAACTGGCAGTTATTTCGTTTTGCGCGTTTACCGAAAAGTTGGTAATCGATTTTATTGAGTCGTTTAAAGTCAGTTTTAACGGGAGGTTTTGGTAATCCTGTTTTGAACTGTTTTTTATCCTCACGAAAATTTCCTCTTCCTGTTTCATGCGGTGGGCCGGAACTTCAACCCAACATGAATCGATATACAAATTGGCAGTTTCGTTTGCGCGGAGGCCAAGAAAGTAGGTGTAAACAGGTTCTTTGCTGAAATTTTCGAAATCGGTAATTGTTCTCTGAAAATCGGAAATAAAATAGAGGTGTTTATCGGTTGCGCTTTTATCAGTTTCAGGTTGCTGAACGGCAAAACGGTTGTAAATCATCGAAAGCGGGATAACTACAGGTGATGGTTGAATTTCGGCAACCTGCTGAATAAACTGTTCTTTATTAAATATATTCTGGTGTTTTGCCAGTAAATCGTTTGTAAAAAGTTTGAATTTTGTTCCGGCAGAATAAGCCATTGAAATTTCAAGAGCTTTGTTTTTTGCCTGTTCAAATAATTGCCCGTTTTCAGAAAGCGCGTTCATGCTGAACGAATTATCGATATAAACCCCAATAACCTGGTTGGCTTGTTTTTTTGTTTCACTGGAAACGGGAATGTAGGGTTGTGAAAATGCAAAAACCAGGAAAATAAGGGCTAAAATGCGGGCAATCAGAATCAGGATTTGCTTTAAACGCGACTTGTTTTGCGACTCCTTTTTTATGTCTTTCAAAAAGCTAACATTACTGAAATAAACAGTTTTAAATTGCCTGAAACTAAACAAATGGATAATTATGGGAATCGCTATTGTGAAAAGCGCAAATAAAAATGCCGGAAATAAAAATTTCATATCTGGTTATACTGATTTATTAAAAACTACCACTGATTCACAGATTATAAGAAATCTAAAATTTAACAATCTGTGAATCTGTGGCATTTAATTTTTTTTGTGGCAATCTATCTAAAAATTGCGATTTCTTTTTCTCCATCCGATTTTAAATAAGCACGAAACATTCCGCTTGTGTTGAATTCCATCGCAATATTTCCGTTTGCATCAATTGCAATAACACCGCCTGTTCCGCCAAGTTCGCTTAATTTTCCAATTTCTTCGCGGCATGCACTTTTTATGTCCATGTTTTTATATTCCATTAAAGCCGAAATGTCGCGTGCAAAACCCAGTCTGATATAATATTCGCCATGACCGGTGCAGGAAACGGCGCAGGTTTTATTATTTGCATAAGTTCCGGCTCCAATAATCGGTGTATCGCCAATTCTTCCATATTTTTTGTTTGTCATTCCACCCGTAGAAGTTCCGGCAGCCAAATTTCCGTAGGTGTCGAGAACTGCACATCCAACTGTACCTGTATTATCTTTTTGTGTGCGTTGGCGCTCCTGTTTTTTTAGTTGCATCAACGATTCATATCTCGAATCGGTATAAAAATATTTGTTTGGAACTATTTCCAATCCCTGTTTTTTTGCGAATTCAGAAGCGCCTTTTCCACTTAAAAAAACATGTTCAGAATTATACATCACTTCACGGGCTGCATTTATCGGATTTTTTATATCCTGAACACCAGCCACAGCACCGGCATTTAAAGTTTTGCCTTCCATAACCGAAGCATCCAGTTCTACTTTTTCATCGTTTGTAAATACTGCGCCTTTCCCGGCATTAAAAAGAGGTGAGTCTTCGAGTATGTTGATTACTTTCACAATAACATCAACTGCAGAAGCACCTTCTTTTAGCATTTTGTTGCCAAGTTCGAGCGCTTCGTTTAGTTTGTTTTTGTATGCTGCCTGTTGCTCAATTGTCATCTTTTCTTCCGACATAACTCCGGCGCCGCCATGTATAACAATTGCATATTTTGATTGACCACCGGCATAAAGTATGAATACGGACAAAATAACTGTGAAAAGAATTTCTTTTATGTTCATTTTGAAATCTTTTTTGTTGTTGCAAAAATGCCATAATTAAGTGAGCCCTGAAATAGTTTCAATTAATTTTTTGAACGTGTGAAAGGTGAACAACAGTTGACATAAATAGAATAGTGTTTTGTTTACAATTGTGATATTCAACATTAAACAAAGGTGATGATATATTGTTAGTATTGCTAGTCAATTTTAAAAATCATTATTTTTTAATTTAATGAAAACAGAGGGATATTCTATAAAGGATTTGGAAGTTTTGTCGGGCGTAAAAGCACATACAATCCGTATCTGGGAAAAACGGTACAATTTGTTGTCTCCCGGCCGGACTGATACAAATATCAGGTTTTACAGTGACACTGATTTAAGAAGAATATTAAATGTGTCGCTTCTTGTAAACAGTGGTTACAAAATATCGAAAGTTGCAAAACTTGATGATCAAAAAATAAAAAATTCGGTAATTGAAATAACTCAGGTTAAAACAAGCGAATCAGATTATGTTGACAGGTTAATTCTGCATATGTTGAATTTTGACAATATTGGCTTCTACAATTTTGTCAACGAAATTATTAAACAAAAAGGTTTTGAAGATGCTGTACTGAAAGTGTTTTTTGCATTGTTTGAGCGGATTGGCACATACTGGCAGGTTGGAACAATTTTTCCGGCACAGGAGCATTATGTAACAAGTATTTTGAGACAAAAATTAATTGCAGAAATTGACAAACTGGGATTTGAAAACAGGAATGGGTCAACTATACTTTTCTTTTTGCCTGAAGGTGAATTACACGAAATGAGTTTGTTGTTTTATTCATATCTCGCGCAGAAAAACGGATATAACGTAATTTATCTGGGACAGTATGTTCCTTTTGAAGATTTGGCAAAAGTTCAGGCACATATAAAAATCGACTACGTTTTTACAGCTTTCATTAACGCAATGCCGAAAGAAGAACTGGAGAAGTATCTTGTTGAATTGAAAGAAACTTTTCTGCATCAGAAGGTTTTTGTTACCGGATGGCAGATTAACCAAAACAATCCTGAATTGCCGCGAGCAGTAAAAATAATTCAGGATTATAAAGATTTCAATAAATATCTTTGTTAATCACCAATTTAAAATTATCGCATCTGAAAGTAATTTTTTACCGAAAGTA
>DAOPKR010000035.1:0-9335 GCA_035391305.1 Draconibacterium sp. | reverse complement strand
AACTTTGAACTCTGAACTTTAAACTCTGAACTTTAAACTCACTTATCTCTGCCTGTTTTCCAGTATTTAATTACCAAAAGCACAGCAACCACAACAAATACAATATAAATAAGCAATTTAATTCGTTCCATTTTGCTTGATTATTTTTTTCATTACCCTCATTTTGTGGGTGTAACGTTGTGTATCGATATTGAAAATGCCAAACTGATCAACGTTATCAATCCGAACTTTTCCTGAGGCATGAATGATTTTGTTTCGTTTCCAGATAATTCCAACATGAACTATTTTTCCTTCGTCGTCATCAAAAAAGGCTAAATCACCCGGTTCCGATTCATCCACGAAACTCATGGCTGTGCCAATTTTCACCTGTTCGCTGGCATCGCGTGGCAACTTAATCCCAATCATTTTATAAATTATTTGCGTAAAACCACTGCAGTCAATTCCAAATGGTGTTCTTCCTCCCCATAAATAAGGTGCATTGAAATATTTTAGCGCTTGTTTAATAGCTTCATCACGCGGGTTATCAATTTGTCCGTAACACACTTCACCGGTTGACGGGTATGTTTCTTTTCCTACTGAAAACCTTTTCAGGTACGGCCTCCAGCCTGGTAAAGTACTTCCGGCAACAAGCATTAAACTTTGTTCATCATTAACCGGAACGATTGTAATTATATCTGTTGTTACGGCAATCGGATTTTTTTCAATTTTATTCACCGTGCGGTCGGGTATTACGGTTATCATTTTCGAATCAACCCAACCTTCGTACCCGTCATAATCAAGTTTAACATTTGTCCATCCAACCATTTGTTCCCTTATTTCAAAATGTTCGCCAAACAAAATCTGCGTTACCATTTCACTTTTTTCCGATGGATCTTTTCTGACGGGTATAATACTGAGGTTTGAAATGCCGTAGTTCATTCAAATAATTTGTTAATTTTATTTTTTAAACAGAAATGTTTCTAACTGAGTTTACACAAAACTATGAAAAAAAAAATGTTAGAGGTGTGCAGTTTACTTCTAAATTTTGTTTTAAATATTTAAATAGTTTTTTGGTGGAATTTGTCGTTGTTTTAAATTGATTTTAATTCAATCTGTGTATGAATGATTTCGAAAAGAAAATAAATAGTTATGCTTTAATTTTTTACTGGATATTGGTGTTTGGGGTAACAACAGTTTTACTTTATCTTGTTTTACCGGGTGAACCTAAATTCAAATATGAGTATCAAAAGGGATTTCCATGGCAACATGAAAATCTTGTAGCACCTTTCGATTTTGCAATTTTGAAATCGGACGCTGAAATTGCCAGCGAAAAAGCTGAAATACTTGAGTCAATTATCCCTTATTTTCAGTTTGATACTATTTTGCTTAAAAGCAATATTTCGAAATTAGCTGTCGATTTAAAGGTTTCTGAAGAGCCTGTTAATCAGGAAAAAGTCAAAATCTATAATTTGCTCAAGAGGAATTTGACTGAAATTTACCGTGCCGGAATTTTGCAGAGGTCGGTAGAGTCATATGAAGAGCTGAAAGGTAAAACTGAAATAAAAAAACGGACAGGCGCAAATGTGACTTCGATACAGATTGGCAATTTATATTCTGAAAAAAGTGCATACAATAAAATTCACGACATTATTCAGGAACAGATTAAAATACACGCTGCATTTAAAGAGTGGCTGAATACGATTTCACCCGAGAAATATATTACGGCAAACCTCGAATACGATAAAATTACAACGGATAAAGAAATTGCTGAAAGCACTGCAAAACTATCGCCAACACGCGGTATGGTGCAGGTTGGTGAGCGCGTTATCCTTCAGGGTGAAATTGTTGATGCACAAAAGTTCCAGATTCTCGAATCATTAAAAGTCAGTTTTAAAAAGGAAAACAGCAAAGGTTTTGCTTCATACATGAGTGCGCTTGGTAAAGTGTTTTTTATTCTAGCGATGCTTGGGCTGATTTTCGCATTTATATTTATTTACCGGCACGATATTTTAACACAACAACGCAAACTGGCTTTTTTAATGCTGTTTTTAGTCGGAATGGTTTCTGTTTCTTATTTTATAAACAGTTTCCCAAGTTTGCATATTTACCTGGTGCCACTTGCTATTTTCCCAATAATAGTTCGCACTTTCTATGATTCGCGAACCGCCATTTTTATGCTTTTTGTTATCACACTGATAATTGGGTTTTATGCGCCAAACAATTACGAATATATACTTGTGCAGTTTTCTGCCGGAGTTGTTGCAGTTTTCAGTTTAAATAAAATGCACAGAAGGGTGCATCTTGTAAAAGCGATGTTCCTTGTAATGTTTACCTATTGGTTTGTGTATTCTGCTCTTAACCTGATCTTTGAAGGATCAATCCTGAATTTCAATTACAATATGATGAAATGGTTTGCCGGCAGCAGCTTGTTTATAATGGTAGTTTACCCGATGGTTTATATTTTTGAAAAATTGTTTGGGTTTGTTTCTGATGTTACCTTAATAGAGTTGTCGGACAGTAATCAGCCATTGTTAAGGAAACTGGCAGAAGAAGCGCCGGGAACATTTCAACACTCTTTGCAAATTGCCAATCTGGCTGAAGAAGTGATTTTGAAAATTGGCGGCAATCCTTTTCTGGTAAGGGCAGGAGCACTTTATCATGACATTGGAAAAATATCGAAGCCAAACTTTTTTATTGAAAACCAGGCTGCCGGAATGAATCCGCATGACGACCTGAGTTATACAAAAAGCGCTGAACTTGTTATCGACCACGTAAAAAATGGTGTTAAAATGGCGCAAAAATATAAACTCCCCGAACCAATAATTGAATTTATAGCCACGCATCACGGAACCACAAAAGCAACTTACTTTTTTCTGAAACAGCGTCAGGAAAGTGGTGACAAAGAAGTTGATGCCGATCCGTTTATATATCCCGGACCACTGCCAAAATCAAAAGAAGCCACAGTGGTTATGCTAATTGACGGAATTGAAGCTGCATCAAGAAGCCTGAAAGACAAAACATATGAAAATCTGAAGGAGTTGATAAACAGGTTGATTGATGACAAAATAAAACTAAACCAATTAGATAATTCGGTTTTAACATTTAGTGATATTAACATTATTAAAGAAACGCTGCTCAATAAGTTAATTAATATTTATCACGTCAGAATTGAGTACCCAAAAGAGGAAAAAGATTAAAAAGTAATTATTTTTACCCAAAAAAACATACAAATGAATATTTCAGAATGCAAACCAAATAGTTTAAAAAGGATTATATTCCTTATATTCCTTATTTCAGTTATCGCAGTAAGTTGCACAGATGTTCCCGAACCGGAGCCGGAGGAGGAGAATCCAAAAGCACCAGCTTTAACAATTGCAGTGAATGAGTTTATAGAATACGTAATGAACGATGTGTATTTGTGGTATTTAACAGTGCCGGTTATTGATATTAATTACGAAAACGATTCAAAGGCATATTTCAAAAAATTATTAAACGAAGAGGATAAATGGTCGTTTATTACCGACGACGTTAAAAAGCTGGAAGACAGTTTTGAAGGAATTGAAACTTCTTATGGGTGGTCTCTTGGTTTTGGAATATTTTCGGATACAAAAACTGTTTTTGCTGTTGTTGAATATGTATATCCCAACACACCGGCTGCGAACGCAGGTTTGAAACGTGGCGATTTTATTTTCAGTATGAATGGTGGTGATATTACCGAAGCAAATTATATGGATTTGCTAAACAGCACAAGCATCAATATTTCTTACGGACTTTATGGCGAATCAGGCATATCGAATGTTCAAACATTAAATTTGAATGCACTTAAATTAAACCTTGATCCCGTGCAGTTTACAAATATTATAGAACATGGCGGGCATAAAATAGGGTATTTGTTTTATGCACAGTATATTGGTAATTACAACAGCAGCATTGATGCTGCACTTCAGTATTTTATTGAAAACCAGGTTACCGATGTTGTACTTGACTTGCGCTACAACCCGGGCGGAACTACTGATGCTGCACAACACCTTTGCAGTTCACTGGCGCCTGTTAGTGATGTGACTGCGAAAAAAACACTCGTTAAATTTCAGTGGAACGATAAATATCAGAAATACTGGAAGGAGGGAAACTATACAGATCAATTGGGAATTAATTTTATCGATAATGTTGCTTATAAAATGGGTCTTTCGAAACTTTATGTAATTACCGGGAAAGGAACAGCTTCGGCATCGGAATTAACCATTACAGGTTTAAAACCTTATATGAATCTTACAACAGTAGGCGATACCACTTACGGCAAATATACTGCTTCAATTACTTTGAAACCGGAAGATTTTTATACCAATCCAAGTGATTACGATCGTTTTGACAACTGGGCAATTCAGCCAATAATTTTGAAGTATGCAAATTCACAGGGAGTTACCGATTTCAAAGATGGTTTTGTTCCGGATATACTTGCTGAAGATGATGTATTTTCACCAATTCCATTGGGAGATAAGAATGAGGCTTTGCTAAAAAAATCAATAGAAGAAATTACCGGTGTTGAAATTATTGCAAAGAAAAGCGCTCCAATAAAAAGAGATTTTACAATTTTCGATCGTGGTTTTTCAAAATTTGATGCAAATAAACGTGAGTTATTAGTTGATGGAATAGACAAGTCTGTTTTAAAATAAGGTTCAGGTAACTATTTTTTTTTAAGCTGCAGATAATTTTCTTACAAGCGTTAACTAATATTTCAAGATCAACGTTGCAGGAAAAACCAATACTATCGTAAATATCTGGTTTATAAATTAGAATGACATTGTTTTAGTTGCCAATTGAAACAAGTTCCATGTGAGATTCAAGCTTTCCGTTTTTATCGTAGGATTCGGTTTTTATAGTTCCTATTCCTTTGGCATACCATTCGGCACTACTGGCTTTTACTTTAATTCCGAGTGCAACCGAGTTTATATTACCTGTGAACTTGTAACAATTGAAATTTCCGGCCGCAACAGTTACATCTTCAATGCTTTCTACTTTTCGATTTGTAATTTCGGCAGCAACACGCATATTAACAAAACCCATTTTCATACTCATTTCAATACCGGCATCCGGCAAGGATTGTCCAGGTTGCGGATTTAGAGGAATTTGCATGTTATTTCCTTTTACTTCAACTTCGGCCGGTATTTCTCCATCTTGTTGAAAAACAGCTTTATTTATAAAATTACCCATGTCAAGATAAAGCATGTCTCTACTTTGATGAATGGTGATATCTTCTTCGAAAACAAGTTTCTCTTTGTTGTCAAGCGATTCGCAGTGATAAGTAATATCCAGATCATTTCCGCTGATATTTACTTTTTTTATTGTGTATTTTACTTCTGATAAAAGTTTGTCTTTTTTGTCAAATGATTTATAAATTAATACTGTTCCTTCTTTTGTAGGGAAAAATGTATTCTGTGCTTTTATTGTCACTGTGCAAAACATGATTAAGGTAAGAAATAAAAGATGTTTCATTTTTGATAAAGTATTTGTTTAACAATGTTTTTTCTTATTTCGTTTGTTTCAATGCGATGGAATGCTCTTACAATTTCACAAACTCAACCCTGCGGTTAAGCGCCTTGTTTGAAGGAGTATCATTTGGCGCTAGATTTTGGTTTTCACCCATTCCGTCGGTTTCAAGCCTCTCTCCGTTAACACCGAAAGATTTTACCAGTTCTGCTTTTACTGAAGCAGCGCGACGTTTTGATAAATCGAGATTTGCAGCATCCTGCCCGTCAGAGTCAGTGTGGCCAACAATTTTCACTTTAACATCCGGAACTTCATTTAAAATGGTGGCAATTTCTTTCAATGTGCCGTATGATTCTGGTTTCACAACGTCCTTGTTAACATCGAAATAAATTCCGTAGGAAACAAGTTTACCTTCCGTCAACAGTTTATTGCGGGTATCAGGCGCACCAACAGCAATCCGAACATTCGAAATCATAGCAGCACCTTCTTCCAATCTGATTCTGTCGGGTTTTACACAACCAGCAGGGAATGCCCGCGGCAGATCGAATACTTTCGTTTCTTTCTGATATAAACGGATTCTTGTTTTCTGTACCCAAATAGCAATGTGATATAGATTATTAATTTTCTGTTTTACATCATCACCCTCCTTTACCCCTGAAATTTTTGCTTGAGCGCATTCTTCCATTCCTGGTCCTGACCATGTGCTGTACCCCGGTCTGCCAAAATATTCCATCGTAAATAAAAATCCGCCGTTTCCGGGAGCAGTACCGTGATCATAAGCTTTTACATTTTTTGCCTGCATCAGCCTGAAATCGTATCCTGCCATACCTCCGTTGCTCTCAGTTCCTGATGTTGGAATTATATCAAATTCGATTGTGTAGTTTTCGGGCAAATCGAGTAATTCATCAGTCCATACTGCTCCTCTGCCATCAAATTTCATCCAGTTGCCCGGGAAAAGGTTTGTAGTCACAACTTCTGCTGAACCGTTTGTATTCCATAGTGCCGGAAAATCGCCAACCGCATCCTGGCTGAAATCTTCATAAAAAATTACTTTCTCACCCGGCACAAAATCGTATTTTGAATAGGCCTGTAACGACGGTGATATATTTTCCTGTGGTTTTACGTTCTGATTGTTTTCCTGATTTTGGGTTTGCCGGGTACTGTCTTTTTTTTGCGTTGAAGGTTCTTTTTTCTTAAATAAACCCTTTATTCCGTTTTCTACCGAATCCAGAGTTTTGTCAATACCCTGATCAACATTTTTGCTGGCACGACTGTTTGTTTCATTTTTTACTTTGTTTTCAATATCAATTTGTCCGTTTGCGCTGATTATTCCCATACAGAAAACCATCAGCATAAAAAATCTGAGTTTTTTCATTTTGTAATAATTTTGATTTTTATTGATTTCAATTTTTTGCGGTTTTATTAAGCATTAGTGTTTTTTACAACATAAAATTACTTTGCCCGTAAAAAATATTTCTCCCCTAAAAAGGGGATTTTCATTTCGTCAGATTTAAATAAATTTGTTATTGATAAACTGTCTTTCAAATCGGCCTGAAGAAATTGGTTGATTTAGCTTGTGATTTTATTTCTTTATTTAAGCATTTCAATAAAACCAGGAATTATGAAACCGTATTTTACTGTTAAATGCACTTATGTAATTGTTTTATTAAGTTTTATTGTTACCTCTGCTGGCAGCCATAATAAAGTGCAGGCTCAAAACACTCAACTTTCTGATTTGATTTTGGCATCCGACACAATCAACCCGCAGGATTCGGTTGCCGCAGCTGAAATTTGCAAAAAACTAGGTAAAATCATTTCTTCCACTGACGATTGGGAGGTTATAACAGAAGCAAACATTGTATCAGGAGTTGTTTTCGGGAAGACTGGCAATTTCGGAAAAGCATTCGAAATGTTTAAAAATGCAATTGAAACTGCATCCGAACTTCCGGAAGAAAAAAGTGCAATACTCAAGGCAAAAGCGCTTATGAACCTGGGTAAACTGAACCACCAAAACGGTGACTTTGGATTGGCGCTTGAAAACTATCTTGAAGCGGAAAGATTGTTTTATGTTGAAGGCAGTATTTCCGGATTGATTAATGTTTATTCCGGATTAGGAGATTTATACGATAAAATCCTTCAACCTGAAAAAAGGAAGGAGACAAATGAAAAAGCATTTGGGCTTGTAAATCAAACCAATGATACAATTGCTATTATAAAAGCAACTACCGGAATGGCAACAAATTTTTGTAACGACGATAATTTCTCAGAAGCACTCGATTTGTACAATAAAGCAGTTAAACTTTCTCAGAAAATTAATAACCAACAACTCGAACATGTTGCCTTGTATGATTTGGGTTTTACCTACAGCCGGATGGGCAATTATGTAAAGGCAGGGGAAATGTACTCCAAATCTTATGAAATGGCACTTCAAACAGGAAACCGCATGGATATTGGCGATGCTTTATATAAAATGGGTTTGATGAGTTATTATTCCGAAGATTTTATAAAATCGGAAGAACAGTTGTTAAAATCAATGGAAATTGCACAAGCCATCCATTCAAAAATACTGGAACGGAATATTTACGATGTACTTTATTCGCTTGAAGAGTCGCGTGGGAATTATAAAAAGGCCTATGAATATCTTAATAATTACGTTGATGTTGAATACGCAATTTTTTCGGAAAACGACCAGCGGCAGGCAAATTTTCTAAAGGCAAAGTTTGATGCTGAAAAACGCGAATTTGTGATTTCCAAACTCGAAGATGAAAAGGTAATTCAGCAACTGAAACTTAACAAACAACGTTGGCTGAATTTTGGATTGATTTTGATCTTTTTATTCTCTGTTGCTCTGGTAATGCTTGTTTTAAAACAATACCGGTACAGGCAAAAACTTGGAGAAAAACAAAAGCAGATACAGGAACAGCGAATAAGTGAATTGGAAAAGGAGAGACAGCTTGTTGCCGCCAAATCGGTTTTGCAGGGCGAGGAGCGAGAACGTGCACGAATTGCAACCGATTTACACGACGGACTGGGTGGTTTATTGTCAGGCGTAAAATTAAATTTATCGAATATGAAAGAAAACAGCTATCTGGAAAGCGACCAGGTGCAGGCTTTCAGGCAGGTTATTTCGTTACTTGATTCGTCAATTGCAGAGTTAAGACGAATTGCCCATAACATGGTACCCGAAACATTGCATAATTATGGTTTGAAAACTGCAATACATGATTACTGTTTAAACTTTCCCCAGTCAGAAGTTTCAATGGTTACGTTCAGTTTTTACGGGCATGACAAACGATTATCATCGGAACTTGAACTATCACTTTTTCGCATTGCCCAGGAATTGGTTAACAACGCTGTTAAATACTCAGGCGCATCAAAAATCGATGTTCAATTGTTTGTGGAAGAAAAAAGAATTGCGGTTCAGGTTTTTGATAACGGTTGCGGATTCGATGTTAAGGAAGCGGAAAGACGCAGCAAAGGTAGCGGACTTAAAAATATAAGAAACAGAGTGTCGGCATTTAACGGAAGATTTGAGATTTTCAGTAAATCGGGTGAAGGAACTGAAGTGATGATTGAGTTCGAAATATGATTACTTAAAAAATTTTACTATTTAAATTAAACTCAATTGGGTTTTTGTTTTATCAGAATAAAAGTATTTTGAGACACCTGTGGTTTACGAATTACAAGACAAGTATCTGTGTTTAAAATGCTGAAAAATAAACAGAGAACTTTAATTTTAATGAAAATTAATCTGGCGGAATTTTTCTGATTATATTGAGTAACTAAGCAGATTGGCGATCTGAAATCTGATAATAAATTAGTTATACACAAAAATAAAACCGTTGAGTAAAAATACTGCAACGGTTTTA
>DAOPKR010000034.1:26781-36416 GCA_035391305.1 Draconibacterium sp. | reverse complement strand
ATATCTTTTCCATCGATTACAAATCGCATGGCCGTGCACACTTTGTGAAATCCCTTGTTGCCGGCAGCACCGGGATTAATATGCAAAAAATCAAGCTTTTTGTCATAAATCACTTTTAAAATATGAGAATGGCCACAGATAAAAATATTGGGCGGATTTGTAAAAATTTCAGGTTTCACTCCCCTTTCGTAACGACCCGGATAACCACCAATATGTGTAATCCAAATATCCATTTCTTCGCACATAAATCGTTGATGAAGTGGATAAACTGCGCGTACTTCATGCCCGTCAATGTTTCCAAAAACAGCTATTAATGGTTTAAATCCGGCCAGTTTATCTGCTGTTTCAAGGTTGCCAATATCACCGGCATGCCATATTTCATCAACCTTTTCGAAAAAAGTATAAAGTCGTGGATGAATAAAACCGTGAGTATCTGATAATAGTCCGATGCGCTTCATAAAAGATCGTTACAAATTTGTATGGAAATGACAAATTAAGGTAATTTTGTTAGCAATAGAAACTAAAACTGAATGTTATGAAACGAGTATTTATTGTTCGGCATGCCAAAGCTGTTCCTTACGGTTACAACGATGATTTTACACGCGACCTGACAGACAAGGGAGTTAACGATGCACAAAGAATTGGCAGTGAACTGAAAAGCTTGGATATTACGCCCGACACTATGATTTCAAGCCCGGCGAACCGCGCTATTCAAACTGCACTTATTTTTGCCGAAAACCTGGGTTTCGACAAAAAAAACATTTTGGAAATTGAAGATATTTACCATGGATTAACTACTTCCGAATTTTTGGATTTGATAAGAAAACTCCCGGAAACTGCAAAAACTGCCTTCTTTTTCGGGCACAATCCGGGTTTTCACTATTTCGCAAGTAATCTGCTCGAACGGTTTAACGATGATATGCCAACCTGCTCAACTGTTGCCATCGATTTTAATGTTGATTCGTGGAAAAAAGTAGAAGTACGAAGCGGAAAAAAGGCGTTTCAACTGGTTCCGAGAATGTTTAAATAGAAATTTATTCCGGTTGGAATTAAATATGATTATCAGATTTCAACTTTAAAAGAGCTTGTTTTTTATAACTTCGGCCAATTGACAAATTTGCGGCTCCCAATTCTACTTCACTATTACTGAACCGAATTACATTTTGACGATTTACAATAAACGAACGGTGAATTCGGACAAAATATTCAGGCAGTTTTTCTTCCAGTACACTTATTTTCTCTTTACTAATTATTTCTTCCGATCCGCTTAAATGAACCTTTACATAATCAGCAAGGCTTTCGATATAAGTTATATTTTCGAATGGTATTCTAACAGATTTGCGGTTTGAGGTTAGTTCGATAAATGGTTTTTCCATTTTCTTTTTCTCTGTTTTCAGAACCTCCAATTCACGATGACTATTGAAAAGTTGCTGCACCATTAACAGAAAAGAGCCAAAAAAAACCACAAGATACAACACGACCGCTAAAAGCAACGTATCGGATGCATTAGGTCCCATTTGACCAAGTCTAAAATTTGCGAGGTAAATAAAAGAAAAGGTCAGCACCAGCATTTCAAGATATAGTGAAACCACCAGAGTATAAACAAAATATAGCCCAAACCACCTGTATTTCTTTTTCAGAAGAAATTGCGGAACCAAATAATAATTGAAAAAATAAGAAGTGCCCATTACAACCGGCAACAACATACTTATAAAATAAAACGCCTGTAACCCATTGCCCCATGAACGGCCAAAAACGGCTGTCAGAATAACAAGCACAATAATCCAAAAAATAATATGAATAAGCGGATTGTTAATTTTCAGCTTCACACCTGCATTTTTTTTCGGGTTTAAAAAACAATAATTTTATACTTCGATTCGAATTTCGTTAAAAAAAACCTATTTATAAACTGAAGTCGATAAACGACATACTTAGAGCCCGATTCGACCTTGCATTTTGCCCAATGTTCAACTTAAATTTGAAAAATGTTTAAAACAATTAAAATTTGAATTATGAAAAATCTATTTTACATGGGTGGCCCACTATTTATGGGGACACTTACTGCTATCCTGATTGTTATGGTTGCATGGGCTGTTTACCATATTATCCCGGTTTTAACCAGGAAAGAAATAAACTTTTCAAGGGCAAAGTCGAAATTAAAACACATTACAACCATTGGGAAATTTGGACTTGTTACCGGTATTTTTGGGCAATTGATTGGATTATACCAGGCTTTTGCAGCCATTGAGGAGGCAGGCGATATTTCTCCGTCGTTAATGATGGGCGGGTTTAAGGTTTCGATGATTACCACTTTATATGGGATTTTCATCTTTTTATTATCGCTGATCCTGTGGTTTATCGCTGACTTTGTAGTCACAAAAAAATCAGAATAACAATTTTCTTAACTTTGGCACCTGATATATAAATTGTTCGTATGCAATTATTTTATGTTCCAAATATTTCGGGTGCCGAAGTTACATTAGATGAAACCGAATCGAAACATGCAATTCGTGTATTGCGGTTAAATTCAGGTTCAAAAGTTCAGATTATCGATGGGAAAGGCGGTTTGTATGAAGCAGAAATTACAGACGCAAATCCAAAGAAATGCGGGCTTGCAATTGTAAAATCAACGTTGGGTTTTGGTAAAAGAAATTTTCACCTCCATATTGCAATTGCTCCAACAAAAAACAACGACCGTTTTGAGTGGTTCCTCGAAAAAGCCACAGAAATCGGGATCGATGAAATTACCCCGCTTCTCACTTCGCATTCCGAAAGAAAAACAATCAATCCCGAACGGTTTGAAAAAATTTTGGTTTCAGCCATAAAACAATCATTAAAAGCATACATTCCAAAACTGAACAATTTGACTTCGATTAAAGAACTGATTTTAAATAATAAAACAGAAAATAAGTTTATCGCCTACTGTGATGATATACAAAAAACCCATTTAAAAGATTTGGTTGCAAAAGGAAAAGACACTTTAATCCTGATTGGCCCTGAAGGTGATTTCAGCCCCGAAGAAATTAAAATGGCAATGGAAAACGGTTTTAAAGTTGTTTCACTGGGCGAAGCAAGGTTGCGCACCGAAACTGCCGGAATTGTTGCCTGCCACATTGTTAATTTGGCCAATGAATAATGTGTATTCTCGGTAATACATTGTATTTTTCGAAAAAATTTAAAAGATGAGAATTCTAACGATTGCCTTGCTGTTGATAATATTCTCGGGCGCTTCTGCACAAAACCAGGGAGTGAAAATTGCTTTGCTAAAATACAGTGGCGGTGGAGACTGGTATGCAAATCCCACTTCGTTGCCCAATTTGATTACATTCTGCAACAACAACTTAAAAACCAATATTTACCCCGAACCATCAACTGTTGTACTGAGTTCACCTGAGATTTTTAACTTCCCGTTTATTCATTGTACAGGTCATGGAAATATTATTTTTTCAGAAAACGAAGCAAACAATTTAAGAACTTATCTCGAAGGTGGCGGCTTCCTGCATGTTGACGATAATTACGGTCTGAATGAATATTTCAGAAGGGAAATGAAAAAAGTATTTCCGGAAAAGGAACTTATAGAACTCCCGCCATCGCACCCAATTTTTCATCAGAAATTTACTTTTAACGAGGGCTTGCCAAAAATTCATGAACATGATAATAAACAACCTCAGGCATTTGGGCTCTTTATAAATGACCGGATGGTTTTGCTTTATACCTATGAATGCGATTTGGGCGACGGTTGGGAAGATATTGACGTACACAACGACCCTGAAGAAACAAGGTTAAAAGCATTGAAAATGGGGGCAAATATTATTCAGTTTGTGTTTGGTCAGTAAAATGCGTGAATGCAGGAATGTAAGAATAAGAGATTGCAAGAATGGAGAGAATGCCAGATTTTTTAAATTGTAAAAATCATGTCACTGGTCATTCAAGCATTCAATCATTAACGCATTCAATCATTCTAACATTTAAGTATTCAGCATTCAATCATTCAATCATTCAATCATTCAATCATTAACACATATTTTTCATGAAAGTAGTTGCATTTAACGGAAGCCCGCGCAGAAAAGGGAACACTGAAATTCTAATCGGTGAAGTTTTCAAAATCCTTCAAAAAGAAGGTATTGAAACAGAAATGATTCAACTGGGAAATAAATTGGTTCACGGTTGCACCGCCTGCGGAAAATGCAGGGAAATCCAGGATGGTAAATGTCACATAAAAAATGACCATCTGAATTTCTGCATAGAAAAAATGGTTGAGGCAGATGGAATTTTAATCGGTTCGCCGGTTTATTTTGCCGACGTTACACCCGAAATAAAAGCGCTGATTGATGTTGCAGGATATGTTACCCGCGCTAACAATCACCTGCTAAAACGAAAAATTGGCGCTGCCGTAATTGCGGTCCGTCGCGGTGGAGCGCTGCATGCCTTTGAAACTATCAACAATTTTTTTCTGATAAGCCAAATGATTGTTCCGGGTTCGAGTTACTGGAATTTTGTTTTTGGTCGCAATCCCGGTGAAGTTTTAAATGATGAAGAAGGAATGCAAACCATAAAAACTCTCGCTGAAAACATGGCCTGGCTTTTAAAGAAAGTGAAGGACTGATGGAATGAAGGAGTGAGTGACTGAAAGATTGAGAGACTGAAATTCTGATGGTCAAAAACAGTTTCGAATACAATTTTACCGGTAACATGGAACAAAAAAGGCACCTGATTTCTCAGATGCCTTTTTCTCAATATTTCAGTAAATTAATCTGTAAGAACCACGAGATATTTCGAAGCTTTCCAAAACTCCGAGGTGTTATCAATAAATAAAGTATCGCCACCTCTTTTCCCAGTAAAATGAAATGAACCTTCAGGATGAACTGTAATTAACTCGGCTTTTTTTGCCATTAACCTAAGAAAATCAAAATTGCGGATATCGATTTCTGTAAAATAATCTTTGTTAAAATCTTTTTTCATTACGGCAGTTTTGCCAATGCCAATAACACCGCCGCTTTTTTCAATTATACCATTATCGCGGAGTTCTTTCATTGTACCAAACGCATAGTAAGCTTTATTTAGCGACTCCATTTGTGTATCAATTATCTGCGATTTTTGCTGGCTCAGATTTTCAACTTCAAGTATTTTTTGATTTAATTGTGTAATGTCAACATTTAGCTTTTTAACTTCAGTAGTTAAATCAGCAATCACTATATCCTGCTCATTTGCTTGCGCTTCCATGTTTTTTATCATCAATTCCAAACCTGCAATTGTTTCATTGAGATCCGTAATTTTCAAATTGGCATTCTTCAATTTTTTCTGTAATGAAGCGGTAAGCTCTTTGTTCTTTTGTAACAATTGGTGGAGCATTGCAATATCTTCAATAATTCTTTGTTTCTGGCTTACATTCAATTCACGATTACTTCCCGATTGCACCGAAACAATTTTTTCCAATTGTTTAATTGAATCAAGATTAGCCTGAATTGCACTAAAATCATTAAGAAATGAAGCGAGTGAAGAATCCCTAAAAGTAGCTACCTGCTCCAGGCTGTCTTTCGCCAACATAAGGTTTTGAGCATCTTTTTTATAATCGTGGCATGAACTGAGGGCCACAATACCCAATACTAAAAAAACTAACTTTCTCATTTTACTTTATTTTCTTTATTATTAAATCCAAATTTAAAGACAAAATTAATCTAAATTTCGCTCACTTAATAGAACCTTCTGAAAACTAATTTATTGTATTTGAAAATTAAAATGATTTTAACCTGGTTCAAAATTATTTATAAAAATAAAAGCCCTTTTGTAACGAACAAAAGGGCTTCAATTTTAATATTGGTAATTAAATTATTGCTGTTCCAGCTTTAACGTTTCAGTAGTTTGGTCGCAAACTTCAGTAGGCCCAAAGTACTGAATTGGACCCGGGTATATAAATTGTGTGCTGTTTGCCCATTCGCCACGTTTTGCAATAAAATATTTATAAGGTGCACCTTCCAGTTCAACCAAAGCTTTTTGAATAACAGGTTTCATGTGTCCGTGCCGTTTCTCCATGTTCATCATCATTGTAATAGGCACACCTCCTGCAATCCATTGATCAGCAGGTGCAGTCAGATTGCGAACTGATGCCATGTAACCGGTTTTTCCTTCTGAAATTAAAACCGATGCCGTGTAACCAAGTGAATAGCAATAATCGGCATCAAAATTTGAAGGTGCAGCACAACGCCCTTCATAACCAAAGAAATGGTATTGCGCACCAAATTTGCCTGAAAAACTACCTTCTTTTTTCATCTCATCAAGTTTTACTTTAACCATTTCACCAAGCAATTTTTCAGTTTCGATTAATGAAACCTGAACGTTTCCGTGCGGATCGCGGTCGAGCGTAAGTTGGTTGGCAATGCCTAAAGGAAGAGATTTAAAAACGGCTGCTGACTCCGGTGAAATTTTTTCGATAATCCATTCCGGACGGTAGCTTTTTTTAATATTCTGAAAAATCTCGGCTGTTTTTGTTCCTTCCGCCAAAAGGTCGTTCAACTCACCAATCAGAATTTTCATTTCAGGAATAAATTCAATCAAACCCTCGGGAATCAGTGCTACACCAAAATTATAGCCATGTTCAGCACGTTTGGCAATAACTCCTGCAATGTATTCCACAATTTCGCCAAGTGTCTGTTTTTCCTGTGCTACTTCTTCTGAAATCAAAGTAATATTCGGCTGTGTTTTCAGAGCACATTCAAGCCCGATATGCGATGCAGAACGTCCCATTAATTTAATAAAATGCCAGTATTTTTTTGCTGAATTGGCGTCACGCTGAATATTTCCGATTAGTTCAGAATAAACTTTAGTTGCTGTATCGAAACCAAATGAAGTTTCAATCATTTCGTTTTTCAGGTCGCCGTCAATTGTCTTAGGGCATCCAATTACCTGAACTCCGGCATTGTTTGCTGCATAATATTCAGCCAACACACAGGCATTAGTATTTGAATCGTCACCACCAATAACCACAAGAGCGTTTAAACTTAAATCATGCGCTACTTCCAAACCTTTATCAAATTGTTTGTGCTCTTCCAATTTGGTTCTGCCTGAACCAATAATATCGAAACCACCTGTGTTTCTGTATTCATCGATTATTTCGGCTGTGAGTTCAATATAATCATGGTCAACCAATCCTCCGGGACCACCCAAAAACCCGTATAATTTACTTTTAGAATTTATTTTTTTGATACCATCAAAAATTCCTGAAATAACGTTGTGTCCGCCCGGCGCCTGCCCACCCGACAATATAACACCTACATTTACTGGATTTTTATCCGACTTTTCGGTTCCTTCTTCAAAGGTAATCAAAGGCATACCATAAGTATTTGGGAAAAGTTCAGCGATTTCTTTCTGGTCGGCAACCGATTCGGTTTTGGCGCCTTCCACAAGTTTTACGGTTCCTTTCAACGATTTAGGAAGTTTTGGCTGATATTTTGCCCTTTCTTTTTGTAAAGCACTAATATTCATATGACTCAAATTTAATTGATTTATTTTTTTTCAAGCGGAATCAAAAGTAATGGAATTTAAAAAGCCAAACTATTGACAGCGATTTTCTTTTGTCGATTTAAAGTAAAGTTAAAAGCACAACCGGATGCGGCGGATTTCGTCACAACTTCGAAGCTGAGTTTTTATCCAGAAACAGAATTGTATCAGCGTGCGTTCGCAAAATTGTTGCCGGACAAGCCGTTGAAATTTCAGCATTAATTGTGTTGAAAACCGCTTCAGCTTTTCGTTCATCAGGAACTACACAACTGATATGTTTGCAACTCAAAATTGCAGGAATTGTCAATGAGAGTGCGTGAGTTGGCACGTCTTCGAATGCAGGAAACCAACCTTCACCGAGTTGCTGTTTACGGCAGGCTTCATCAAGTTCAACCACTTTTACAAGTTTCGGATCGTTAAAATCGGCCACAGGCGGGTCGTTAAAAGCAATGTGCCCATTTTCTCCAATACCGATACATCCAACATCAACCGGATGATTTCTTAGCAACGCTTCGTATTTTGCAACTGCTACTTCAACATCTGCTGCATCGCCTTCCAGATAATATACTTCTTTGGGTTGAACTTTATCCAGAATCCTCTCTTTTAAATACTTCCTGAAACTCGCCGGATGTGTAACAGGCATTCCTTTGTATTCATCGAGATGAAAAACTGTTATTTTTTTCCAGTCGATTTCCTGCATTTGCAGGTGTTCCAAAAAAGAAAACTGGGAAGCACCGGTTGCCAAAATCAGGTTGGCGAAACCTTTTTCTGAGATTGCATCGTTCAATTTATTTGCAACAGATATGGCAGCTGCTTTCCCAAGTTCTTCTGTATTATTGTAAACTTCTATTTTGAGCTTTTCTTTTTGTAATGTTTTCATTTATAGCATTTTCAAATTATTTATTTTGGTTTTATTAAACTCCGGTTTTATAGCAATCTTTCAACTAAATCAGGTCGGCAATCGCATAATAAGTTGTGAGGAACGAAAACAAAATAACAGCAATTACTCCCAAATTCATTTTCCAACCCGAAATATACTTGTTCATTAAATTCCTGCGATTTAGTAAAATTAAAATTGGAATGGCAACAGCAGGCAAAATACAGGCTTGAAATGCCTGCGAAAAAATCATCAACGCAGGCGGACTTTGTTTCAGAAAAACTGAACCAAATGCAAAAAACAAGCCCGAAAACATTAACCATCGAAACATTGGCGACCTTATATCACGCGGTTTTCCCAAATAATCAGACATAAGCCACGGGGCAATTAAAACAATCGGAAATATGGTTGAAAGGCCGGCGCCTGTAATTCCAACAATTAAAACAAGTGCTGCAAATTTTCCTCCAAGCGGCTCAAACAACGAAATCATTTCGAGTGTATTATCCAGTTTCAAGCCCATAACATTTAGTGTTCCGGCGGCAACTGCCATAATAATTCCACTCAGAAAAAGCATCATAAAAGCTGAAACGAAAGCATCCTTTTTTTCTGTTTTCAGGTTATTTACGTTCCATCCTTTTTCGGCGACAACAGTACTTCGCATAATGAAAACCGCTGCCGAGCATGTAGTTCCGGCCATGGCGGCAATCAAACCCATTGCTCCGGGCTTATCGGGAACTGTGGGCACCATCCCCTTCACAATTACCATAAAATCAGGCTTCAACATAAAAAACACAACAATAAAACAGATTCCCATCAGGATGACAAAAACCGTCAGTACTTTTTCGAATTGTTTGTAACGGCCAAACCAAAGGAGAATGTACATCAAAACCACAATAACCAGAATTATCCAAACTGTTTCAACTGTTTTACCACCTGAAATAATTTTAATCCCTTCCTGTAACAACTCTGCTACAATTCCCATAACACCCATGAGTGCAAGCAATTCGCCAATAATAAGGGCTATTAAAATGTAAATTGCCAGAATCCAACCGAATTTGAATTCAGATTTGATGTTGAAAAGCGCAGTTTTTCCAGTTACCAGCGTTACTTTTCCATAAGCAACCATCAGTATAAAAGTAAAAACACATGATAAGACAAGCGCCCAAAACAACGACATTCCATACTCTGCCCCCGATTTGGCCATAGTTGTAACACTTCCTGTACCAATATTGTAACCGATTAAAAACAGGCCGGGACCAAC
>DAOPKR010000034.1:0-26681 GCA_035391305.1 Draconibacterium sp. | reverse complement strand
TTGTAACACTTCCTGTACCAATATTGTAACCGATTAAAAACAGGCCGGGACCAACAGAAGCGAGAGCAATTGCTATTTTTTTAGATATATTGTTTTTCATTTTAAGTAGTCAGATAATTCATTAACCGGGAATAATTTGCTTTTTGGTGCTTTACCTTTTTTCAAACACGAGATCACCTTCTACAAAAGTCTGTTGAACCTTTACTTCAAAATCCTCCAAAGTAAACAGAACCAAATCGGCTCTTTTCCCCACTTCCAACGTTCCCCGATCTTTTAAACCATAAAGTCTTGCCGGATTTGTGCTTGCCATTTGAATGGCATCAGCAAGCGAACAGCCTGTAACTTCCATAACATGCCCAACTCCCTTTGTAATTGGCGAGGCTGAACCATAAAGCACATTTTGCGCCGGATAATATAACTTTCCTTCCTTTGTTAATTCTATAGTTTCTCCGGTTTCAGTTTTATATTGTCCCGGCTCAAGTGCTGCATAACTTGTTACGTCCGATGTAACTATTGTTTTGTTAACTCCTTTTGTTTTGAAGAATACTTTGATTTCTTCGGGCAATAAATGAAATCCATCGCAAATAATACTTATCATCAAATCGTCGTTTGCCAGTTGCGGCCAAAGCGGATTGACGTGGCGGTTAATCATATTTGCGCAACCATTTCCGAGATGTGTTGAAGTTTTTGCTCCATTTTTGACGGCCAAATCAAGTTGTTCTTTACTTGCATTGTGGTGGCCAACTGCAACAACAATTCCCTTTTCGTTGCATTTCTTTATAAAATCCTGTGCTCCATCCAATTCAGGTGCAATTGTTACCTGCAAAATTTTTCCATTTGACGCGTTGTACATTTCCATAAATTCATCCCAATTGGGCAATCGCACGAATTGTTTAGGATGAGCGCCGCGATACCCGTCTTCGGGGTTTATGTAAGGACCTTCAAGATGAAAACCGGGGATTGAACCACGCAATTTTTCATCGCCTAATGAATTTGCCAAAATCTTAAAATTCCGAACCAAAACCTCCTGGCTGTTTGTTGTTAATGTTGGCAGGTAGGTTGTTACACCTTTTTTCCAAAGTTCAGCAGTTGCTTTTTCAATTCCTTTTTCGGTTAAATCACTTTCGCCAAAAGCAAACGAAATACCCGCAAAACCGTTTACCTGGTTATCGAAGAATCCGGGTGCAATGTATATTTTACTGTATTCATCCTTCAGCTTTTGAATTGATTTTATCTCAGTAATAATACCGCTCTCAATTTTAATCTGAACAGGTTTCCCTGTAGCGTAATGAATTCCCTCGACCATTTGCTGGGCACTTATTTGGTTTAACGAAAAAAAGAATACTGAAATGAATATTAATCCGGCTGCTTTAAAATAACTTAATCTCATTTTTCCTCCTCTTTTAAACTTCCAGATACTTTACACTTGTCCATTTCTCTGTCTCCGCCGATTTTTCGAGGGCTTCCAAAATGCAAACACCATTTAATATACTTTGATGCGAACGAGGTTCTTTTCCGGTACGAAACATTTCAACCATATCAGCATAGTTTTTGGGTGGATCAGTTTCTTCAACCCTCGATTTTATTTCGAAAAATTTATCATCGGTTTCTACAAAAGTTTCCCAGCCATAAGCTTTTTCCTTAAATATCAATGTAGCAAACAACCCTGACGAAAATTTCAACCCGGCATTTCCGTATTTTCCGTTTCTTGTAACCCTAACTTCTTCTATATCTTCACCAAACATATAAATCAATGGCTCAACAATATGAACGCCGTAAAAAAATATACCGCCATATTCCGAATCCAAATCGGCTGTCCCGGTGCGGATTACCTGCCTTATTTTTCCCAAAGTTGCAATTTGTTCTTTTATATCGAAAGTTGACGAAGATTGTGCAATAGAACTGTATGAAGTTACAGGTGTACCAACTTGTCTGGCCATTTGCAGAAAATCTTTTCCCTCGGTTGAACGGTAGCAAAAAGGTTTGTCAATAAAAGCCGGGATGCCTGCTTTTACAAACGGGGCAGCAGCTTCAAGATGAAATTTGGGATGCCTGTGGTCAACAATCAGTGCATCAATTTTCCCCATCATTTCAAGCGGATCAGAAACCTTGTTTGGAATTGAACCCTTTTCCATTGCAACTTTTGCAAATTCATCAGTTTCGCCCCAAACATATTTTACTTCAGCCCCGGGAAATTTTTTATCGATATTGAAAAGTTTGCCAAAACCGGCCGTATGTGAATTTTCGGCACCGATTATTCCAATTCTGATTTGTTTTTCTCCAGAATTTGCAAAAGACTGGCTTATAATTCCAGGGATTGTTGCGGTTAACAGGGCTCCTTTACCTGCCGTCTTAATAAAATTTCTTCGTGATTTCATTTTGTCATTTAAAATTTCATTTCCCATCCTTTTTCATATTCCCGCGACCAAAGTTTTTGAGCTTCTTTATCACCCAAAATATTACCGTTTTCAGGATTTATCTCCAATGAATGGCCAACCCGCTGCGCAATATTTCCGAGTTGAACAAGCAGCGTACTTTTATGTCCCGAGTCAATATCTGATTTGAGTTCTTCTCCTTTTAAAATATTGTTGAAAAGATTTCGTATATGCAAGGCATCCAAATGTCCGGCCGGGTTGGCAGCATCCCGGGGATCAATTTCCTTCAAATCTTTTACTTCCTTAACAAGGTTGTTTTTCAGATCGTAAACTTTATATTCGTTTCCGCCTGAAATTACCAAAGATCCCGTTTCGCCATAAAATTCAACTCCTACCGAACTCCCCTCAATTGTGCGGCCGTTGCAACTTCTGCCTTCCCACGTCATCGAAACTTTTTCCTTAAAATCGAGATTTATAACCTGTGTGTCAGGTGTTTCCCAATCGTCCGAATAATGAAAACGTCCGCCATTTGAACTTACTTTTACAGGAAAATCAACACCAAGTCCCCAGCGCAGCAAATCAATCATGTGCGTTCCGTTATTTAACGCTTCGCCGGTTCCCCAGTGCCAGAACCAGTGCCAGTTATAGTGAACAATGTTGTCCTTGTATGTTTTACGGGGAGCCGGTCCCTGCCATAAATCCCAATTTAATCCTTCGGGTACTGAAACTTCTTTTCCAATTCCAATAGACTGGCGGTTGTTCGTGTACCAACCTTTTCCAAAATAAGGCCGGCCAATAATACCACTTTTCAAATCGCTGATTGCCTGTACCACGTTTGGCCACGACCGGCGTTGGTTTCCCATTTGTATTGATTTTTCAAAATGTGCGGCGGCTTTAACAAGCATTTCACCTTCATTCGGATTGTGACTGCATGGTTTTTCGAGATAAACATGTTTACCTGCCTGCAATGCCAACAGTGCTGCCGGGGCGTGCCAGTGGTCGGGTGTGGCAATTACCATCACATCTACATCTTTACTTTCAAGCGATTTTCTGAAATCACTGAAAACCAGCGGTTTCGATTTCTGAATTTCGTTAACTGCTGATGCGCACTTATCGGTAACACGCGAATCGACATCGCAAATATGAATTACTTCGCATTCATTTTGATATGCAAAATTCTGTGCCAAAGCATTACCCCGTGAATTAACACCCATAACCGAAGCCCTGATTTTATCATTCGAACCCAAAATTCTCCGGTAGCTTTCAGCACTGAAACCCGGTAAAATTCCACCGGCCACCAAAACGACCGAACCTGCCGCTGTTTTTCTAATAAAATCACGACGAGAATTTTTATATTCCATTTTTCCTGTATTAATTGATTTTGAAAAAATAAAGCGGTTCAAATTACCGTTTAATTTTGATTTTTTGAAATGGTGCATCAAAATACCTTTGTTTGAGCTAAAAAAAAATCCGGCAACCAACCGGATTATTTATAATAGTATATAAAACTTACTCAAATTAAACTTAACTATTAGATTTTGACTTTTTAATTTGTTAAAAAGTCGAGAATACTGCTACCACCACTTGCGCGATGTCCTTTATACAATTCAGTGTATCCGCAATTCGAACATGAAACTGCCGTAAATCTTCGGTTCTGGATATTAAAATATTTAGTAAAACCTGCTCCGGTTGTTCTAATCTGATCGGCTTCGTAATTTCTATTGCCACATTTCGGGCATATGTAACTTTTTTGGTTCATGGCTGATAATTTAATATTTTTATTATTTAATAAAATCAGTTTATTTAATTAAAAACTACGGCAAAATATCTTCACCTGTATTTTTTTTCAAACGTTTTGAATCTTTCAAAGCATTGTGAATAATCCATTCCAATTGTCCGTTTATACTCCGAAAATCATCGGCTGCCCATTTTTCCAAGGCATCCATTATTTCAGGGTTTATTCGCAAAACAAATGTTTTCTTCTTAGCCATTTTAGTTTGAATTTTCTCTTCCCATTAATTTCTTCATCGCACATTCTATAGCTTGCTTTTTTTGTGTTCCAATCAATAAGCGTTTCCCATTTTTCAATTGTATATGAAGCCCTTCGTTGCCTTTTACAATATATGCCTTACCCCGCATCCTATTTTCTCGAACACCATAACCCCAATATTCTCTGTATGGACTATATTTCCTAATCTTATAACTTAAAATTTCCTTAACACCTATTTTTAGCTGTTTTTGTCCAATCGAAAAGTAAGTGGCAGTTATTCCTTTTTCATCAATTTTTATGATGAGATGAGCAAATGAATTATGTATTATTGTAATTGTTGATATAATTAAAATCAATACTGCGATTACAATTAGATTATAAGCGGGAAGCGAACTTAATACAAAAGGTTTGCCAGTATAGTTTACTCTAATTAGCCAGATGGATGAAAAAGCAATCAAGACAATTATTAAAATAGGCAAAATTAACAATAGCCTTGTTCGACTGCTGTATTGTTTCTCATAAAATATTGTCTTTTTCATTATTATATCAATAAATACTTCCTGTGTTTACAATGGGAGTGGCATCTTTGTCGCCACAAAGCACGACCATCAGATTACTAACCATCGCAGCCTTTCTGTCTTCATCGAAATCCACAATTCCTTTTTCACTCAGTTGTTCCAGTGCCATTTGCACCATACTCACCGCACCCTCAACAATTTTAAACCGGGCAGCAACAATTGCAGTTGCCTGCTGGCGTTTTAACATAGCCTGTGCAATTTCCTGTGCATAAGCAATATGATTTATCCTGGCTTCAATCACCTCAATACCTGCAATTTCGAGGCGTTCAATAATCTCGCGTTCCAGTTCATCATTAACCTCTTCGGTTCCGTCACGTAAAGTTACTTTTGCCGACTCATCCTCAATGTTATCGTAGGGATACAAGCCAGCCAGTTTTCTCAACGCAGCTTCACTTTGAACAACTACAAAATGCTGGTATTCATCAACTCCAAACGCTGCTCTATATGTTTCCTGTACCCGCCAAACCAGTACAAGACCAATCATTATCGGGTTGCCAAGTTTGTCGTTGACTTTAATTGTTTCGCTGTCGAAGTTTCTTGCCCGCAATGAGATTTTCTTTCTCACATAGAATGGATTAACCCAATAAAAACCGTTCATTTTGATGGTTCCCTTGTAAGCACCAAACAAAACCATTACACAGCTTTGATTGGGATCGACAACCGTGAATCCCGGAGCCAGAAAAATAAAAACAGGAATTAAAAGTGCGGAATATAAAATCATTCCTCGAAAAAAACCAAAAACGATAATTGCCAGTATAACTATTTCCAAAAAGAGGAACATGTAACCAGACAGACCTTTGTATTGTTTTTCCATGACATTAATAATTTAGTATTTTGATATTATTTTGATATCACAAATTTAAATCATCAATATTTCAAAAACAATAGTTTAACAATATTTTTTTAACCTGTAAAGAATAAACTTAAACAAAACCAGTTTTTACGGGTTTAATTCAAAAAAAAGTTACCATGAATTTTATTAAAGAACCTTTGGCCAAATTCATTAAGCTTGAAACTTCGGGGAGTATAGTACTTTTCCTTGCTACCGTTTCCGCTTTAGTATTGGCTAACAGTCCATTAAGCGATAGTTTTCTGAATTTCTGGAAGATTTACATAAGCATCAACTTACCCGGTCTTGAATTAAGCAAACCAGTAATTAAATGGATAAATGATGGTTTGATGGTTGTTTTTTTCTTTTTGATTGGTTTGGAAATAAAGCGTGAATTGATTCTGGGTGAGCTAAATAATTTCAAAAAAGCTTCATTGCCTTTTTTCGCGGCAATAGGCGGAATGGTTTTCCCTGCATTATTTTTTATTGTTTTAAATTATGGACAGCCGGGTTCAGAGGGCTGGGGGATACCGGTTGCAACCGATATCGCTTTCGCATTGGGGATTTTGCAATTGCTTGGCAAAAGGGTTCCGATTGGGTTAAAAGTATTTTTAATGGCCTTTGCAATTATTGATGATTTGGGAGCAATTGTTATAATTGCCCTTTTTTATAGTTCAAATCTGGTGTGGGAATATATTGGAATAGGTATGTTAATTGTTGCTTTGCTTTTGACACTTTCCTACAAAGGCTACTATTCGAAATATTTTTTCTTTCTGATGGGTGTTGTTGTTTGGGTTTTATTCCTAAAATCGGGTATACATGCAACAATTGCAGGTGTTTTACTTGCCTTTACCATACCCATAAAACGAAAAACAAACACCAAAACATTCTACAATAATGTAAAAAAAGAACTTGATCTTTTTCTTGCTGATTGTGATAACAATATTGACCAAACAAAAATTCTGACAGAAAACCAACTTTCAGCTCTCGAAGAAATTGAAGAATTGGCTGAAAAAACCTCTCCCCCGCTTCAAAATCTTGAACATTCCTTGCATGGGTGGGTTTCATACCTGATTATGCCTTTATTTGCATTTGCCAATGCCGGAGTTGTTTTTAATTTTTCAGGAGATACAAATTTGGGGCTTTCGGCTAATATTGCATTAAGCATGATTTTTGGCAAGGCGATCGGAATTTTTCTATTTTCGTTTTTGTCAATTAAAACAAAGTTATCAGCCTTACCTGATAAAATATCCTATAAAATGATTGGAGGCATATCAATTTTAGGTGGACTTGGCTTTACCATGTCGTTATTCATTAACAATCTTGCATATACAGACCAAGCCTTTATTGATTCAGCCAAAATGGGTATTTTGATTGGCTCAATAATAACTGGAATAGTGGGGTTCCTCGTTCTAAAAGCAGCTTTAAATGGGGTAGAAAAAAACGAGATGTCATGATTATTTGACATCTCGTTTTTTTTTTAATTCAGATTCAATTCCACATATCCCGCTTTTTCTGTTTTATAGACCTCATATGAGCGGGCAAAATTCAGAATGTTTTCGATTATCTGATCCGATGGTCCTTCGTCTTTCTTTGACATCGTTTCACGATTTCCGTTAATACTTGTTTCAATTAAACTAAACTGGTTTAATTCCGATTGAAAACTGTTAACTAAATAAATTAAGGTAGAGTAATTTCTCATAGGCAATTTTAAGATTTTCATTTACTTAGTAACGCCTACGAGTAGCATTTATTGTGTTAACAAAGGTTAAAATTTAGTGAGAATTAAATTCTTTTTTTCCACCAACTTACGCAAGTTTATCAACGCATAACGCATCCTTCCAAGTGCAGTATTGATGCTTACATCAGTTTGTTCAGCGATTTCCTTGAAGCTTAAATCGAGATAATGGCGCATAATAATAACCTGTTGCTGATCATCGGGCAATTCCTTAATCAAATCTTTCACTTCACTCAAAATCTGCAGGTTAACCATTTGGTCTTCGATTGTATCTTCAGAATACTTTTGCGAATTGAAAATATCAATTTCCAAACTGTCATTTGAAACTGTGCCTTTTAGTTTCTCCTTTCTGAAATGATCAATTATCAGGTTGTGGGAGATTCTTAAAACCCATGAAACAAACTTTCCGTTCTCAATGTATTTTCCTTTTTTCAGGGATCTTATTACCTTAATAAAGGTTTCCTGGAAAATGTCTTCAGCCAGTTCCTGTTTTTTAACAATTAGCAGAATATAGGAAAACACCCTGCCTTTATGTCTATGAATTAAAATTTCCAATGAATTTTGATCACCTGCTATAAATCGCTGAACAAGTTCATTATCGTTCAGTAAATTTTCTTTCGACATTACCTTCTATTTAAGTTTAAACAAAAAGTAAATTTTTTCTATAGGCGACCTTTTTTATTTGAAGTAAAACAATTTGTTAATTTTGCAGCTGTAAAAATGATACATTTTAGCGAATTAAACAAATTTTGAACAAAATATTGCACAGCCACGAAAATGACAGGAAACAACTCATCAAAATTCATCGAAATTCATCATGCGCGAGTGCATAACTTAAAGAATATCAGCTTAAAAATACCGTTAAATAAGTTTATCGTTGTTACTGGCGTGTCGGGATCAGGAAAATCATCACTGGCATTTGACACGCTTTTTGCCGAGGGTCAACGTCGTTATGTTGAGAGCCTTTCGTCATATGCACGTCAATTTTTAGGAAGGATAAATAAACCTGAAGTAGATTTTATTAAAGGAATTCCTCCGGCTATCGCTATAGAACAAAAGGTTAATACAAGAAATCCACGATCTACTGTTGGTACTTCAACTGAAATTTATGATTATCTTAAACTGTTTTATGCGCGAATTGGAAAAACCATTTCACCGGTAACCGGCGAAACAGTGAAGAGACAAAGTATTTCTGACGTTTTGGATTATATTAACTCGTTTAGTGTCGGAACCCGAATAATTATTACAGCCCCACTTATACAAAAAAATGGCCGCACAATTCTACAGGAAGCAGAGTTGCTTATGCAGCAGGGTTTTACAAGATTGGAAACAAACAATGAGATTTTACAGATTGCCGAATTACTGGAAAAAGGTTCCGATAAATTCTGCAATGGTGCTTGCAATATTGTAATCGACAGAGTTTCTGTTGATCCGGATGAAGATGCCCAGAGCAGAATGGCAGACTCCATTCAAACTGCATTTTTTGAAGGACATGGTACGTGTTTGGTAAAGGTTTTTGAAAACGGTGAAATTCCAAGCCGGTCGTTTTCCGATCTTTTTGAAGCTGACGGGATTGAATTTGAAGAGCCAAGTGTTCACATGTTCAGCTTTAACAATCCGGTAGGTGCATGTCCAACCTGCGAAGGCTATGGAAAAGTAATCGGGATTGATGAAGACCTAGTTATTCCCAATAAATCATTGTCAGTTTACCAGGATGCAGTTGCATGTTGGAAGGGTGAAAAAATGAGTGAATGGAAAGATGAATTAATATACTCAGCCGAAAAATTCAATTTTCCAATTCATAAACCATTTTACGAACTTACTGATGCCCAAAGATTTTTGGTTTGGACTGGTAACAAATACTTCAAAGGGTTAAACCAGTTTTTTAAATATCTCGAAGAAAACAGTTATAAAATCCAATACCGCGTAATGCTGTCACGGTATCGTGGAAAAACCACCTGCCCTGAATGTAAAGGCAGCCGGTTAAAAAAAGAAGCCGGTTATGTTAAAATTGCAGGCAAATCTTTGCAGGAACTTGTTTTAATGCCGGTGTCTGATTTAAAAACTTTTTTTGCCGAAATCGAATTAAATGAACACGACCTTGAAGTCAGCAAAAGAATTCTAATTGAAATATCAAGTCGTTTAAACTTTTTATGCGACGTTGGGTTGGGTTATCTCACATTAAACCGTTTGTCATCAACACTTTCAGGTGGCGAATCGCAGCGAATAAACCTTGCAACCTCACTTGGCAGCAGTTTGGTAGGGTCGCTATATATTTTAGATGAACCAAGTATTGGATTACATTCGCGTGATTCGGAACGATTGATCAAAGTTTTGCGTCAGCTTCAAAAAATTGGAAATACAGTTCTGGTTGTTGAACATGACGAAGAAATAATCAGGGCAGCTGATGAAATTATTGATATTGGCCCTTATGCAGGCGTTCATGGAGGAGAAGTTGTTTTCCAGGGAAACCACACTGAACTTGAAACCAAACCTGAGAGTTTAACAACAAAATATTTAACGGGAGTTGAAAAAATAGAGATTCCGAAACAGCGCCGTAAATGGACAAATTTTATCCAGGTTTTGGGAGCCAGAGAAAACAACCTGGAAAATTTATCGGTTAAGTTCCCTTTAAACATATTAACTGTAGTTACCGGAGTCAGTGGTTCAGGAAAATCTTCACTTGTTTCAAAAATTTTAACGCCCGCACTTACAAAATTATTGGGTGGCTACGGCGAACGAACCGGGCACCATGACGCAATTCTGGGTGATTACAAGCAAATAACCGCACTTGAATTTATTGATCAAAATCCTATCGGGAAATCATCGCGTTCAAATCCGGTAACCTATTTAAAGGCCTACGACGAAATCAGGAAATTGTATTCAGAGCAACAATCAGCAAAAATGCAGGGATTAAAACCTTCTCACTTTTCGTTTAATGTTGATGGAGGGCGTTGCGACGAATGCCAGGGAGAAGGCACAATAAAAGTGGAAATGCAATTTCTGGCTGATGTGTTTCTGGTATGCGAAAGTTGCAACGGAAAACGGTTTAAAGAAGATATTCTTGATGTCAGGTACAAAGAAAAGAACATTGACGATATTTTAAATTTAACAGTAAATCAGGCAATCGAATTATTTTCGCATGGTAAAAGTTCGACTGAGAAAAAAATTACAAAACGATTAAAACCATTGCAGGACGTTGGGCTGGGATATATTAAATTAGGTCAATCGTCAAGCACACTCTCCGGTGGAGAAAGCCAAAGGGTAAAACTGGCTTCATTTTTGGCTCTTGAAAAAGACTCTCCTACTCTTTTTATTTTTGACGAACCTACAACAGGATTGCATTTTCATGACATAAAAAAATTGCTCGATTCTTTTAATGCACTTATCTCACGTGGCCATTCAATTATAATTATTGAACATAACCTCGAAATTATCAAGTCAGCCGACTGGATCATCGATCTCGGTCCGGAGGGAGGAGACAAAGGCGGAAAAATAATTTTTGAGGGTGTGCCCGAAGATTTGGTAAAAGTTAAGGAATCATACACAGGTCAGGCTCTTAAAGAAAAATTACTGTAAAATGCAGCCTCCATCATACAAGAACCGCAATTAACAATTAAAGATGAATCAAACCGGTAATTTTTCTACAACTGACGGAATCACGACCGATGTAAATATCATGTTATCAGCTATCGGACAACGAAAAGCAATTTCTTTCAAAAATGCATCCTTTTCAGCTTTTGTCAGATCAGCATCAAAATGAACAAAACTCCGAATTTCTGTAAAACCAGCCCTTCCTTCAGTTGTTTTGCCCAATAAAAAATCCTTATCAATATCACCCTCCACTTCCACTTCCATTCCTCTCAGATTAATTCTGCGTTGATTGGCAATTATCCGGCCAATTGCACAAATACACGCCGGCAAACTTGAAAGAAATATTTCCAAAGGATTTGGGCCTGCATCATTTCCTCCAGCTGATTTAGGCTGATCAACTATAAACGGATGAGAACAATCTATTAACGTACTGAAACCTACACCCATTTTTGCACTAACCTTTATTTTTGATATTGACATAATTCGATATATTTTAAAATAAATAATTACTACAAAGCTAATAGAAACAATCGTTATCAAAAACAAATTCAATATTTTTTTGAACTATATTTCATTTTAAACAAATAAACAATAAAGACTAGCTGGCTATTTGTTCAAAATAAATTGATTGAATGAATAACACGGAGAAAGAATTTTTAAAATTGCACATATTTACAGGAACTGTGAAAAACAATTGCTGACAACAACTGTTAATCAATTTTATATTATGATAAAACTATTTTTACTAAAACCAGGATTTTCTGACAGCGAAAATAACAATGATAACAAGCGATATTTTTGCCCACAATGTGCAATGATTGAAGGAGTTATCAAATACTACCCTCAACTTGAGAGAATGATTGAAATCCATTATGTTGATTTTAAGAAGCCAAGACTGGAAATTGTAGAATTCATAGGCGAGGAAAATCAAAGTTGTCCGGTTTTAATAATTGACAGTAAACATGTTAGCAATAAAGATATAAGCTATTTTAATATGTATGGCGGCAAATTCTTTGTTAATTCAATTGAATTTATCATCCGCTATTTCACTGAAAATTTTGGTATTGGAAATTTACATTGAATTTCAATAAACAAACCCATAAACAAAAAAACAGTTTAACAAGCGTAAAATGAATAAAATTACGATAAAAAGACTGAATGAATTAAATCGCAAATACTTTTAACCATTCATCTTATTCACACAACTTTGTTTAAACTTCGCAATAAAAAACAAAGTAAGCAGTTATTTAAGCAGTTAATTTTTACTTCTTTTGGCAAACTAAAAAATGAGGTTAAAACTGTTGAAACGGATCAAATCAAGAAATATAATTTTATCAATTATTTTAATAGTTGCAGCATCAAATGGATTATTTGGCCAAAGTTTAATAAATGCAGGTGTTAAAATTGGCGGTTCAAAACTTTTGGGAGAATATCCGGCAGGAGGTTCAGGTATTATAAACGAATTCAACAATAAAACAGGTTTTGCGTATGCTTTTGAAGTATCAAAATATCTTTCTAAGCATTGGGAACTTGGAATTGATTTTGCAAATTCAAAATTAAGAGGAGAAACCAACTATCCTGATTTTTCAGCAGAAGGATTACAAGCCGGAATTCCCAGTGAAATAACAGATCCTGTGGAATATGAAAATAAACTGGCAGGACAAAATATCTACTTTCGTTATTTTTTCAAACCTGTTGATTCGGAAGGACTTTTTAACCCGTTCGTAAAAGCCGGCGGTGGTTATTTAAACTACACCTCAAAATTCAAATATATTAATGCGCCTGATAACGAATTGCTTTTTGGTAAGGGAGAAGAAGGTTATACTGATTTATCGACACCCGTCTTCATTTTAGGCACCGGAATTAAATCAACAATTTCTCCAAATATCTATGTAATAAGTTCTGTAGATTTAAATCTTGTCAGCTATGATTTTTTGGATGTAATTCATAACTACGCTGCTGATAACACCCGTCATCAAATTACAGGAGTTTATACTGAATTTAAGATAGGTATTTTTTATACAGTTAAGAATCCGCAAGCAAAAGAGAAAAAAGAAAAAAAGGAGAAAAGCAAAAATAAAGGTGGTTCATCGAAAAGTACATATTTGCCGTTTTCACGCAGTTCCAAATAAAAGCTGGCTTTAACTTTTAAAGTTAAAAATCAAAAATGCTTTTATACAAAATCGTTTATAATATCCGTTTTTTAAACAATTTGTTAATATAAGTCAACAATTTCAATAACTATCTGAAAATGTTGGCATAACGAAATAAATAAAACAATTTAAATATTACAATTAGTTGCCAAACACATAAAAAATCAAAGTTTATAACCATTTTCAAGATAATTATTGAGTACATTTGTTACTCAAAAAAAACAGCAAAATATTACTTATACTCAAGCAATCTGAATGTAACTGAGGAAGCGAAGCTGTAAGATACCACAACAATTATTAAAGTATAAACCACTGAAATACTACACCTTAAAGTTACTTTGATAAAAAATGTTTTGTTTAAATGCTCAATTCAATTATTACATCTAAAACAAGGATAAAACTACTTCTCAAGTTTTTTTTAAACAGCAATACAAAAAGCTATTTAAGAAATCTTGAACAGGAATTTGGCGAATCCTCGAATGCAATCAGGGTTGAGTTAAACCGCCTGGAAAGTGCAGATTTATTGTGCTCGGAAGTTTCGGGCAATAAAAAATACTTTAGTGCAAATACAAACCACCCGCTTTATAAAGACATAAATAGTATTGTGAAAAATTTTGTCGGAATCGACAAAGTTATTGAAAAGATTACCAACCAAATCGGCAACCTTGAAACAGCTTATATAACGGGAGATTTAGCCCGGGGTATTGATTCTCAGATTATTGATCTGGTGCTGGTCGGTAAGGAACTTGAAACAAATTATATTGATAAATTAATAGCCAAAACTGAAATGCTAATCGGGAAAAAAATAAGAAGTTTAGTACTTACAGAAAATCAGATGTCAGATTATTTTAAAAATAAACCGGTTTTACTTATTTGGCAACAAGACAATCAAAATAAATTAAAAATGTTATGAAAATCCTCGTAACCGGAACAGCCGGATTTATTGGATATCACCTTGCCAAAACCCTTTTAAAAAGAGGAGATACAGTGGTAGGTATCGATAACATAAACGACTATTACAATGTTAATCTAAAATTCGACAGGTTATTTGACTGCGGAATTTCAAGAGAGGCCGAGAAATGGAATACGCCGGTAACTAGTTCATTGTTTTCAAACTATTCCTTCATTCGGATGAATCTTGAAGATAATTATGAATTAAACAAGATCATTGAAATTGAAAAATTCGATGTGGTTTGTAATCTTGCTGCTCAGGCCGGGGTGCGATACAGTCTCCAAAATCCACAGGCTTACATTAGCAGTAATATTGTCGGATTTGTAAACATACTTGAAGCTTGCAGACATAATAATATACAACATTTGGTTTATGCAAGCTCATCAAGTGTTTACGGCGATAGCAATAAAATGCCGCTTTCAATTTCCGACACTGTAGATAATCCAGTAAGTTTGTACGCAGCTACAAAAAAAAGTAACGAATTGATGGCACATACCTACAGCCATTTATATAAGTTCAGAACAACAGGATTGCGCTTTTTTACGGTTTACGGCCCCTGGGGAAGACCTGATATGGCTCCAATTCTATTTGCTAATGCAATTGCCAGAAATGAAACTATTAAAGTATTTAACAATGGCAATCTTGAACGTGATTTTACATACATTGGCGATATAGTTGAAGGAATTATACGGGTAATTGATTCCAAAAAAAATGATGATCCATTTTTGGAAAAACAAAGTCAGCAGCATAGTTCAAAATATAAAATATACAACATAGGAAAAGGAAATCCTGTTAAACTAATGGATTTCATAGAAACTTTGGAAACTGCTTTTAACAAAAAAGCAAAAAAAGAATATTTGCCAATGCAACAAGGTGATGTTTTGAAAACATATGCAGATGTTGAAGCCCTTAAATTGGATTTTGGTTATGAGCCAAAGATTTCATTAAAAAAAGGGATTGAAGAATTTGCAAAATGGTATAAGTCTTATTATGAACAAGTGTTGTGAAAAAAATTGAACTTTAAGGTTGTATATTTGGCAAAGTATAACAGATAAAAGCTAAGTTTAGGTAATTAAAACTAAAAATCAGGAATAATGCGATTTAAATTAAAGTTTATCATTTTACTGAGTATAATATTTATTGCAAATAGTATAGCAGTTGCTCAGGAAGTTCAAGGGGTAGATGTAAAAGCATTGCCGCAATCTGAAATCCAGAAAGCACAAAAAGCTATGCAGGATGCAGGACTCTCAACGCAGGATGCTGCAAATATTGCACGTCAAAAAGGAGCAACGGAACAACAAATTCAGGATTTTGAAAACCGGTTGCAAGATGGAAACACGCCTGCTGCCAATGAAATTTCTGATCCCGTTCAGGATGCTTCTGAGAATGTTGAAGAACAGCAGGATATTGAAAAATCCAAACGGCAATCAGGTTATGAAGCTAACGGAAGAATTTTTGGCTCATACCTTTTTAATAATAGAAACCTGACTTTTAACCCAAGTATAAATATTCAAACCCCTAAAAATTATGAAATTGGCATCGGAGATCAGATAATTGTTAATATTTGGGGAAACTCTCAAAATAATTACCAACTTCAGGTAAATAAAAACGGGCAAATTTTAATTCCTGATGTTGGCCCTGTTTATATTGCCGGTAATACATTTCAGGAAGCAGAAAACAAAATCATTCAAAGATTGACTTCAATTTATGCTGATATGGGTGGCAGCAACCCGCAAACATTTGCGCAGGTTAACATGGGCCAGTTGCGTTCAATACAGGTAAATTTAGTAGGAGAAGTTGCCGCTCCGGGAACATATACCCTACCTGTTACTGCAACTGTTTTTAATGGATTATACCTTTCTGGAGGGCCAAACAATATCGGATCATTCAGAAACATAAAAATAATTCGTAACAATAAGGTGTTTAAAACCATTGACATTTATAAATTCCTTGTCAATGCAGATCCTTCAGAAAATATACTTTTAAATGACGATGATATTATTTTTATTCCCGCTGCTGAAAAACGGGTGGAAGTTAATGGTGAATTTAAAAGAAATGGCCTTTTTGAACTAAAGGAAGATGAAATGTTAAGCGATTTGATCCGGTTTGCAGGAGGTTTCACTGAAAACTCTTATTTATCGAAAACTCAAATTTACCGAAAAACTCAACAAGGATATCAAATTAGCGATGTGGCTTTTTCCCAATTGGCAACAACTCAGTTAATTAATGGTGATGAAATCAGGAACAAACAAATACTTAGTTCATTTGAAAATCGCGTAACCATTTCGGGATCAGTTTACCGGCCAGGTGATTATGAGTGGTCGCCCGGGCTAACTTTAAAACAATTGATACTAAAGGCAGACAGTATTATGCCCGATGCATTTCTTAAAAGAGGTATCATTACCCGCTATAATCCTGACTTAACAACTTCTGCAATTTCATTTAATCTCGAAGATATTTTAACAGGTAATTCAAATATCGCACTGTTTCCGGAAGATATGGTGCTTATTAAGTCTCACTTTCAACTAAAAGAACAATCCTACATTACAGTAAATGGTGAAGTACTAGCTCCCGGAAAATTTAACTGGAGCGATGAACTAACCTTAGGTGACGCAATTTTTCTTGCAGGCGGCTTCACTGAAGGTGCCGACAGTACATTTATCGAAGTAGCCCGCAGGCTTAGTTATGAAGAAACGGCTGAATTAACTGATAAATTAGTACATACCGAAATTTTAAACCTTTCAAGGGATTTAAGCTTAAACAGCAACGACGCAGGATTTTTACTCAAACCCTACGACCAGATTTCTGTTCGTCAGGCACCTGGTTTCAGACAAGATAAAACTGTTTTTATATCAGGAGAAGTTGCTTATGCCGGAGCTTATGCAGTTAGTGATAAAAAACAAAGAATATCCGACCTGATTCAAATGGCTGGTGGATTAACACCACAAGCTTTTATAGAAGGTGCCACCCTCCAGCGTTTTTCCAATGAACTTGGAAGCGAACAGGTAGCAATCGACTTAAAACTTGTTATGAATAATCCCGGAAGTGAAACAGACTTTTTTCTAAACAACGGGGATAGAATTTATATTCCTGAATATTTGCCAACAGTAAAAATTACAGGAAGTGTACAAAATCCTTTTTCTATTGCTTTTGAATCAGGAAAAACGGCAAAATATTATATCGATCGTTCAGGCGGATTTAATTTTGATGCACATAAAAAGAAAACTTATGTACGGTATGCAAATGGAACGACTGCTGTTACAAAAAGTTTTTTAATAAAGAACTACCCCGAGGTTCAACCGGGTAGCCAGATAATTGTGCCACAAAAACCAGAGAAGAAAGCAACTGATTCGGGAAAATGGATTGCTTGGGCCAGTGTATTATCATCTTTGGCAGTTTCGGCCGCAACTATTTATAACATTACGAAATAGTGAAAGTTCGGGATTTGAGTTCAGAGTTCAGAGTTTAAAGTAGTCTAATATTTCAATATTTAGTATCAAGTATCAACATTTCTTATCCAAAATGAAATGACCAACGAAATAAAAAATAATAAAAAGACCGAGATGGATGATGAAATCGACCTCATCGCACTGGCAAAAACCTTGTGGAAAGGAAGAAAACTGATTATAAAAACTATTTTGGTTTTTATGCTTTTCGGATTGACAATTGCTATTTTCTCGGATAAAGAATTTACTGCATCTTCAACCATGGTTCCGCAACTTTCGAGTAGCAAATCAAAAATGGGCGGTTTATCTTCGCTTGCAGCAATAGCTGGATTTAACCTGAATATGAACATGGAATCAAATGATCTCTCTCCATATATTTATCCACAAATTGTTCAGAGTGTGCCTTTTCAGCTTGAATTAATGGAGACACCGTTTAATTTCGAAGGCATTGATCATCCTATTTCAATTTATGAGTACTATATAAATTATGCAAAGCCAAATGTAATTACGCTTATCTCCAAATATACTATTGGACTTCCATTTGTAATAATTAACGCTTTAAAACCCAATAAACCTGAATTATCGCCTGTTGTTGCAAGTGACAGTTTACTATATTCTCCAATAGCTTTAACTGAAAATCAGGAATTAATTAGGAAGATGATTTCAAAACGAGTAACTCTCGAAACCAACGACAAAGATGGGTATGTGCTTTTAAATGTAATTGCACACGATCCAAAATTAGCAGCTCAGATTGCATATAGAGCTCAAACGTTGTTGCAAAAATATATTACTGAATTTAAAATTAAAAAAGCCACGGCTCAATTAAATTTCATTAATGAACGTTACGCCGAAAAGAAAAAGGAATTTCAGAAAGCACAAACAAATCTGGCCGTTTTTGTCGATCGAAATAAAAATGTTATATCAGCAATGGCACGTACTGAGCAAGAAAGACTGCAAAACGAATACAAATTGGCGTTCGATGTTTATTCACAATTAGCGCAACAACTTGAACAGGCACAAATACAGGTTAAAGAAGATACTCCGGTTTTTTCTATCGTTAAGCCTGTTACTGTTCCACTCGAAAGATCAAAACCGAACCGGCCTATGATTTTGGTAATATGGACATTCCTTGGCGGGATTATTGGTGTAGGCTGGGTATTTGGAAAACATTTTCTGGCTGCAATAAAATCCAGATGGAATGAAGTTTAAAATTGATTCCTGTATTATCTGGATTTAAAGGATTTTAATTTGTCAAAAAAAGAATTGCGATCATATTTTTTTGATAAACTTACCAAATTAAATTGGCATTCGTTTTCCGCTTAATACTTTAAAACATTTTAATCAAACCTATTAAATCATGAACCTCACACAATTAATCCTAAAAAAAATATCTGAAAATAAAGAAATCGTTGGTATTATAGGCCTTGGTTATGTTGGATTACCATTGGCAGTAAATTTTGCCGAAGCTGGAGTAAAAGTCATTGGATTTGACAAATCACAAGCAAAAGTTAACAAAATCAACTCGGGACAAAACTATATCAAAGATATTCGTGATGCAGTATTAAGAGAAGTTATAGACAGAGTTACGCTCGAAGCAACATCCGATTTTACAAAAATTAAAAACTGTGATGCTTTAATAATCTGTGTTCCAACTCCACTTGACAAATTTCGAAAACCTGATATGAGTTTTATTGAATCGGCTTGCCAGGCCATAGGCCAAAACATGAAACCCGGAACTTTTATTAGCCTGGAAAGCACGACTTACCCAACTACTACTGAAGATTTTATGCTTCCTATTATCGAAAAAGAAAGCGGTTTAAAACACGGAGAAGATTTTTGGCTCGCCTATTCACCGGAGCGGGTTGACCCGGGAAATAAAACATTTCATACTAAAAACACGCCAAAAGTATTGGGGGCAATGACTGAGGATGGCCTAACAATCGGTGAAGCGCTGTATTCAAAAGCAATTGATTCAATTCACAAAGTAAGTTCGCCGCGTGTTGCCGAGATGGTAAAAATCCTTGAAAACACATACCGCCTTGTCAATATCAGTCTAATAAATGAACTCGCTCTGCTGGCAGGTAAAATGGATATCAATATATGGGAAGTAATAGATGCAGCAAAAACAAAACCTTTCGGATTCCAGGCATTTTACCCGGGCCCGGGTATAGGAGGACATTGCATTCCACTTGACCCGTTTTATCTTGAACATATTGCAAAACGATTTGATTTCGAACTGAGTATGATACACGCTGCAGGCCATATTAACATGAGAATGCCACATTATATGGTAATCAAAATATCAACAGCGTTAAATCGTCAGAAAAAAGCTATAAACGGAAGTAAAATTCTTTTTCTGGGTGTTGCATATAAACCAAACATAGATGATGAACGTGAATCTCCTGCCTTGGAAATTATGGATATTGTTGCACGTAAAGGTGGTTTAATTTCATATAATGATCCACATATACCCGCCGTAATAACAAATGGTGGTGTTAAACTCGATTCAACAGAATTATCAGAAGAAACGCTTGCAGATGCAGATTGCGTTGTTTTAACCACAAACCATTCTGTATTTGATATAAATTTTATTCAAAAACATTCACGACTTATTGTTGATTTGCGAAACATGATTAATGAAGCGGGAGAAAAAGTTTATAAGCTATAATTGAAATAGAATAATTATTATTATCCTGATTGTTTAATATTTAATTTTTCTATTTTCGACCAAAAATTTAAAGACAGTGTTTATTTGATTTATGTATATGAAGACTGTTATTATCCTGTTTCTTTTTATTTGTTTAATCCCAATTAGTCTGAAAAGTCAGAATAAATATTCCGTTTACATCAATCAACCGCCAAAGGTTGAAGCACCAATAATTAGTTCGGTTACAGTTACTACGGACAATAAAAATCTGATTACCTGGGATCAAACAGCAAATGAGAATATTGAATATTTTAACATATACAGAGATGCTACAAATGTTTCTGATGGTTGGATATTAATAGACAGAGTTACTTACAACAGCCAATATTTATCAAAAGACATATCCTCCTTTCCAAATTTCCGGTCATATACATATAGGGTTTCTACCGTTGACAAATGTGGAAATGAATTTTTCAGCGTCAGAAATCACAAAACCATTCTGTTAGATTTTGAAGAAACAAAGGAAAATGCATTTATTTTGAAATGGAATAATTACGAAGGTTTTGATGTTGACAGATACAATATTTTTAAAAGTAAGGATGGAGATACTCTTCAATTATTTAGATCGGTGCCGGCAACAACCAATTTAATTGTCGATTACGACACCGGTTATGACAATATATATTATCAGGCTGAAGCAGTATCAAAAATTATTTCAACAAAAAGTGCCACAGGAAATGAAGCCGCACGTTCAAATGTAATTTCCACAAGTATAGCTCTATCATTATCAGATACTGCAAATTCAACCAGAATCCAGGTTTATCCCAATCCAATAATTATAAGCGCTTATGTTAAATTCCCATTTGAGTCAAATAAATATTGTACGTTAACTTTATTTAATTTAAGTGGTCAACCAGTTTTATTTGGCAAAGTTTATTCAGGTGAGTTTGAATTGGAAAGAGGTGATTTGAAAGATGGATTTTATGTTCTTCAGATTGCCGGAACTAAGATTTACAGAAAGAAAATTCTAATTGGCAGATTATAAGAATATGGAAAAGATTAAATATTTTGCAATCAAAACTATCTTTTTATTTTCGGTCTTATACTTTATCTTTTTTTCAATTTCTGCTCAAAACATTGAAATAATTGGCGATACATGTGAGTTTTCAATAAACGGCTACCAGGGAGGAACAATACAATGGCAATTTTCAAACAATAATTCAAATTGGATAGATATTAACGGAGCCAATGAACAGGTACTATCATACAGAATTAGCGAAACCGGACAATTCAGAGCAAAAGTTACCGATGGAAAGTGTTTATTTTATTCTGAACCCAGTGCTATTGAGGCATTAAATTTTGACAACACTGATGAAAACGGAAAATCCAGAGTTTCAAAAAAATCGGAGTTTATAATCTTAATTCCTGATATCCAAAATTATATTAGTAATGATGGCAATGATGTATATCTTGAAAAAATTATAGATTGGATATTGAAATTCAACAATGCTGGTTTTAAGGTAAAAGCTGTTCTCCAGGTTGGTGATGTAACAAATTTCAATTCACGACCGGAGTGGGAAAAAGCACAAAAGATATTTTCGAAATTTGACAATAAAATTGACTTTATTACTACTACCGGGAATCACGACTATGGTGATGATGGCACTTGTAACAACCGGAATACATATTTTAGTGAGTATTTTAATTTCAGTAATAATCCAACGGGTGTTACAACATTCCAAAAAAACAAATTCGAAAACACATATTTGAGAATTAATATCCACAATAAACCATTTCAGATATTTACTTTAGAATTTGGACCTCGCGACAAGGTAGTTTTGTGGGCAGATAGTATTGCAAAGGCCAACCCAAACGTATCTGGAATGTTGATGACACATGCTTATCTGTTTAAAGATAAACAAAGGTTTAACTTCCAGGATAAATCACTTAAACAAAAGAATTCGCCTGAAGATTATAAAAATCTTTTCCCAAAATTTGGTATTGGCAATGTAAATGATGGTGAAGAAATATGGAACAAGCTTGTATTCCCCAATTCGAGTTTAAAGTTTGTTTTTTGCGGTCATCAAACGGGAGACTACGTAGGCAATTTAATTAGTAAAAATAAGGCAAACACCGAGGTATTACAACTGATGTTTAATACACAGGCATTTCCAAATGGAGGAGATGGATGGATTCAGATTATGGAATTTTTTGATGATAAAAAAACTGTTGGATTAAAAACCTATTCGGCATTTTATAATACATGGAAAACCGATTTATATCATCAATATGAATTTCATTATTCAAATTAATCGATCAGATATAAATACACAGAAAATCAATCCCAAAAGGTTCATTTTTATTTACTTACCCGGAATTAAATATCATTTTGCATTCAACTAAAACAAAACAAATAGCAAAAAACACTTCTTTGCTATATTTCCGAATGCTCATTACAATGATTGTTACACTATACACTTCACGTATAGTTCTTAACACGTTGGGAATCGATGACTTTGGAATTTATAATATTATTGGGGGCGTAATTATACTTTTTGCTTTTCTGAATGTTGCCATGTCAAATACAACGCAACGGTTTCTTTCATTTGATCTGGGAAGAAACGACATGGAACAACTGAAAAAGACATTCAGTATGAGTATGACCGCTCATATCAGCATTGCCGTTATTCTATTTTTACTATCTGAAACCGTAGGACTTTGGTTTATTAATACTCAGTTAAATATCCCATATGAAAGGATGAATGCTGCGAACTGGGTATATCAATTTTCAATTCTAACATTTATTTTTCAAATAATTCGGGTTCCTTATAATGCTTCAATCATAGCTTATGAACGAATGTCATTTTATGCATATATAAGTATTATTGAAGTTATTTTAAAACTTGCAGTAGTGTTTCTTTTACAGCAAGGCGGTTTTGATAAGTTGATTTTTTATTCTGTTCTCCTTTTTATCGTTTCGATAATAATTTTATATGCATATAAATTTTATTGTAACAAGAAATTTACAATAAGCAAGTATATCTTTTTTTGGGATGGAAACTTATATAAAAATATAATGAGCTTCTCAGGATGGAGTTTAATGGGAAGTGTTGCTAGTATAAGTTCAAGTCAGGGAATAAATATCTTAATAAATATATTTTTTGGAGTAGCAGTAAATGCTGCTATGGGAATTGCAAACCAGGTAAATGGGGCGTTAAATAGTTTTGTGGTAAATTTTCAAACTGCCTTTAAACCTCAAATTGTTAAATCGTATGCTGAGGGTGATAAAAAATATCTTACCCAACTAATATTACAAACTTCAAAATTCTCCTTTTTCCTGCTTTTTATAGTTTCTATCCCGATTTTAATAAACACCGACTTTGTTTTAAAACTATGGCTAAAACAGGTGCCTGAATATGCCGTTGAATTCTGCCAGTTAATAATTGTTTATTCTTTGATGGAATCCATTTCAGGGCCATTGTGGATGTCTGTACAGGCAACCGGAAATATTCGGAATTATCAAATAATTATTAGTTTATTATTCATACTAAATCTGCCGGTTTCTTATGTCTTTTTAAAGCTTGGATACAATCCTCCGGTTGTAATGTTTGTAAAAATCATTGTTGATGCCATAGTTTTATCCACTCGTATAATATTTTTAAAATCATTACTTAAAGTTTCCGTAAAACAATTCTTACAGGAAGTTTTTCTAAAAATTATTTTGGTTGTATCGATAGTAATTCCAATCTCCATACTTGTTAAAACCAAGTTTGATGGATGGATTCAGGTAATTATTACAACATCAGTTTCGATCCTTCTTACTGCTTTGGGTATTTATTGGATTGGAATGAGAAAAAATGAAAGAACCTTTATTAAAAGTGCGATCCGAAAATTTACAAGGATTGCAAAAATTCATTAAAATGAAACAAATTTTACTGGCAGGATTAATTTCGGACAATAACTTAGGAGATAAAGTAATTGCTGATTGCACTGAATATCTTTACAAAAGCGAAACAAAAAATAATTCAGAAATTAATTACAAATGGATTGATTTGGTTGGATTGACGGTTTTACAAAATAAGAAACCTTTAATAATCAGAAAATTTAATAGTGCGTTATATCACTCTAAAATAAAAGCCGGGCACATTGGAATTGAAAATATTGTAAAAAAATTTGAAAACTATTTCGAGCCTTTGATTAAAAATTCAGATTTAATTATTGTTGTTGGCGGAGGTTTAATAAAGTATAAATATCAATATTTCTGGGCCCAAATCAGTGGATTGATTAAAGCAGCCAGTAAGCAAAATATCCCGGTGGTTTTAAATGCGGTGGGTGTTGAGGGATATGATGAAAACGATTTGAAATGTCAGTGTCTGAAAAAATCCATGAATTCAACTACCGTAAAAACAATTACAACCCGCGATGATATTAAAATACTGAAGGATTTATATTTGATAAATAATTCTCACTGCAATCCTAAATTAGTTGCCGATTCAGCAGTATTTGCAGCTGAAACTTACCAGGTAAATCCCTTTAGCAGCAATAAAATTGGTATCGGATTAATACGTGGAAATATATTTACTGACAACGATTTACCTTTCCCAAAAGATAAACTTATTAATCTTTATGCGAATTTATTTAATGAACTTAACAACCAAAAAATAGATTATAGGATTTTTACAAACGGACTTCAGGCAGATCTTGATTTGGCTGAACAAATACTTTCCAAAATTGGAAAACCAAATGAAATAAAGAATATACTTGTTCCCAAAACTCCTGAAGAATTAGTTCAAATTATTTCTAAATTTAAAGGTGTTATTGCTGCGCGTCTTCATGCATGTATTATTTCCTATTCACTAAAAATACCATGTGTTGGATTAGTTTGGAACGATAAATTGTCATTATTTGGTAATATTACGGGATACCCGAACCGATTTATAGAAATCAGGGATTTTGACGCCGGATATATTATCAGTCAATTACAAAAAGCATTGGACGAATCATACGATATGGAGTCAATGTATAAGTATAAATTAACAATTAAAGAAAGTATAAAAGAAATTCTAACTACTAATAATATTTTATAACAATTCCGCTGGTAGTTTAAAACAATATTTGAAAATGAAAAATGGATTAATGATATATAAAGCTAATGATATATATAAAAACATTGGCGATTATATTCAAAGTATTGCTGCAGCCCAATTTATTAAAAAAGCTGATGTTTATATTGAGAGAGAACATTTACATGAATATTCAGGCGAGAAAGTAAAATTAATAATGAATGGTTGGTTTACACATTTCCCTGAAAACTGGCCACCTTCAAATGATATTGACCCTTTGTTTGTTTCTTTTCATATTGCCCCGCGCAAAGCAAACGCGCTGTTAACACCTGAAAATATTAAATATCTGAAAGAACATGCTCCTATTGGATGCAGAGATAAGGAAACCGAGACTTTATTAAAATCGAAAGATATACCTGCTTATTTTTCGGGTTGCCTTACGTTAACATTAGGAAAATCATATGTAAACAATGATAAGAATGGAAAATACTATTTCGTTGATCCGTACTTCAAAATGTCTAAGAACTTTTTCTCTCTCCTTTCTGTAAGCCTGCTTTTGGTGTTTAAATTCAGAATTATCAGAAAACTTTCCGTAAAAATGAAAAAATCAACTTCCTTAAAAAACCTGATAAAAACTTCATTTTTTCATAAGACTTACGCAAGGTATTTTGAAAAATCATTCTTACTTAATGCTGAATACGAACCACATGCCGTACTAGAAACAGAATTGGGAAACGAGGATGACAAATTTAAATATGCTCATAATTTACTCACAAAATATTCAAAGGCATCAGTTGTTATAACAAGCAGAATTCATTGCGCTTTACCATGTTTGGGGATGGATACTCCTGTAATTTTTGTAACTGATGTTGACAATAAAATTAGCAAAGGTCGATTTGGCGGTTTATTGGAACTATTCAATAATATCATTGTAGCTGATGGTTATAAATTAATCAACATTGATAAATATTTATCGAAAAGCGGAAAAATTGATAAACCAATTAAAGTGCGAAACAAAACAGATTATGTTGCAATAAAAGATCGGTTAATTGTCCAATGTGAACAATTCATTAATCAAAAATAAGTTAATACAAATTTCAAAATGAATGTTGCCTTAATTTTTGCAGGAGGCGTTGGTACACGAATGAATTCCAGCGCTAAACCGAAACAGTTTTTAGAATTGCACGGAAAACCTATTATAATTCATACAATTGATCTATTTGAAAAACATAAAAATATTGATGCTATTGTGGTTTCTTGTGTTGAAGATTGGATCGATTATTTAAAAGAATTAATTGTACATTTCCACATAAAAA
>DAOPKR010000033.1:30714-37145 GCA_035391305.1 Draconibacterium sp. | reverse complement strand
TTTGGTTTGCATTAATCTTTCAATTGATTGATGACCATCAGCAATTAAAATACACTTTACTCCAAGTTCAGTGGCAACTTCAAAATCGTGAATAGTATCGCCAATCAGCAGGGCTTCGCTTTTGTCAATTCTGTAATTACTTATCAATTGTTTTCCCTGCTCTGTTTTCGAAACTGCGTAGTGATCATTTAGACCGGCAACACCTTCAAAAAAATGCAGGATTCCTTTCAACTCCAATGTTTTTTCAAGCATTTCATGTTGCATGGCAGAAAGTACAAACTGTCGAAATCCCTTGTCGCGAAAGTATTCAAGTACTTTAACAGCATTTTTTTGCAGCGAGCAGTTGTCAAATTCTGCGTAATAGAAATCAATATATTGATGTGCAGGAACTGAAAAGTCTTCTTTTTCGAAATCGAATCCAAGAGTTTTGTAATAATCCTGAACAGGAAACGAAAAAATCTCTTTGTAGGATATTGTGTCTATTTCGGGTAAAGTCCGTTCTTTGAGTAACTTATTAACTGAACTGATGCATAAATCGATATCGTTTAACAGCGTCCCGTTCCAGTCCCAAATAATTGAGTTCATTTAAATTTTTGTAACTTTTAATTTGTTAATGACCGGGTTTGCATACAATTTCAGAAACCTTTCCTGGATATCGGTAATCGGGAAGTCGATATTTACCATTGCCTGTTCTACCATGATTTTGAATTTCCGTTCCTCCCAGTGCGTATATTTGCTTTTAAACCGGTGTTCCTGCATCAACATATCGTACGCAATATAATTGTTGGGCCACAGTTTGTAGTTGGCGTAAATTTGCTGGTCTATTTTTTCAGCAATATCCTGGGCAATTTTGTTTTGCAGTTCTTTCGATTTCGAATTACCTTCTTCTAAATCTATTTCGATTGGTTTGCCAAAGGTAAAGCGCATCCTTCCTTTTGGGTTAAACATTCCCATCGACATGCTTTTCAAATCGTCCTTACTGGTTTTCGATTGTCCGTAATGCTCTTTTTTGATTAACTCTTTTAATTTGGCCAGTCCGCAAGGTTCAATTTCGTATGAAATAGCAACCGGAACAATATTAAGTTCTTTGTACCCTTCCGAGATATTTTTCTCGTTGCTCATGTTCAGCATTTTCAAAACAGCCACCTGAGTTTTATCAAAACCGTCTTTGGTGCGGCCTTCGCGTTGGGCAATCCAAACCGAAAGTTTATCTTCAAGAATTGATTTACGGATAAAATGCGATACTTTTAGTGAAGCTTCAAGAATATCGCGGGGGGGCAAATTACGTTTTATAATAAAGGCACGGTTAAGTTTTACCGCATGTTCAATCCAATTATACAACAGCAGATTATTTCCAATAGCAATTAGTGTTGTATTCATTCCTTTCTCAAAAATCAGATAATTTAAAAGTGCAGCATCCAGCACAATATCGCGATGATTTGAAATGAAAAGGTAAGGTTTCTTTTTATCCAGGTTTTCAATTCCCGAGCAGGTTAATCCTTTCGATGATTTACTGATAACGTTTCGAAGCAAATCGTAGATAAAAGTGCCTTGCAATTGTTTAATTGTCCGCAACATACGAAGCTGCAGTTTTACCATTTCAACAACGGGCCTGAATTTAAAAACATGCATAAGAACCTCGTCGAAAACGGGGTCTTTAACCATTAAGGCAATTTTCGATTTTACTTCTTTGTCGGTGTAAGGTCGTATATCTTCAAAATCAAGATGCGGTAAATCTGACATGATAATGTTTTTTAAAAACTCGGCAAAGTAATAAATTCAAAATCAAATTTTCAACCTCAACTGGAATTTTAACTCGGTTTTGTTGTTTCCCGAAATCTCATTGTAGCCCGAACTGATTACGTCGCGGTCAGTCCACGAGGTATTTGCAATTTTGAACCAGCAATCAATATTTTTCGAGATTTTGTAGTTCAGGTTCAAATAAGTGCGAAAACCGGTTCCATAAAATGCCGGGATTGAAAAAGTGTAAAGCAAATCGTTTTCGTAGGCATAAATACGCGAATCGTAACTGTCGGTGTTGAAATATGCAATGCGGGCAGTTAAATCTACCGGGAATTTTGCGGGATGAATCTGGATATCCTGAAAAACCAAAAATCCGTTTTCTTTTTGTAACCCGTTGTATTTTGAGTGTTCAAAACGGGTTTTCAGAATTATTTTTTCAGAATATTTTAAATTGAAATGAAACCTAAGTTTTTGGTTTTGCACCGGAAGGTTCACATATCTTTCATTTTGAATAAATTTTTCTTCTTTTTCTTCATTTTTATATCGAACATAAAAATCAAGTTTGCGCGATAAAACAACATTTGCCTGTAAAAGTGCATCCCACCCGGTTGAAGGCGCTGCGGTTGAATAGTTAATCCACGGCGATTTATACAAATCGGAATAAGCGGTAAGCGTTACAAATTTCACAGGCAATATTTTTGTGCCGAAATAAAGTCCCGATTCGTTGCTGATATTACTTCCTTCGGCAAAAGTGTTTGCCCAAAGTGACTGGTAATTTCTATCGAAATGCCTGTAAAGTAACGAGAAACTCAACTGGTCATTCAGGTTGACAATTGCCCCCTGTACAAATGCTTTTCCTTTTGATTTTGACATGGCAGCTTCGCCAAAAAACTGGTATTTAGCCCTGTTGAAAACATAATCAACACCGCCGGTAAGGTTTTCAGTGCCGCTAAACCGAAACTGGTTGTACAGCTGGCTGGCCGGAATAAGCGGCATATTCAACTGTTGACGAATTATTGTTGCACCTACTTTAAAATTGCTGAAACTCCTTGAAAAAACCGCTCCAAAGTTTGTGTTTCTGACCGAGTTTTTATCTTCAATTTCGCTTTTTGTGCGGTGGTAGCCCGAAGTTTGCAAACTTGTTGCAAAGTATCCGGTAGAATCGATGCCTTCAATATTTCCGTCATCTTTTTTTTGCGAATAGAAAATGCTCAGATTTGCTCTCCCAAAATTGAGTGTTGTTGCGGCACCCCTGAAAAACAGGTTTTCGTCAACAGCGGTGGATGGACGGATTCCCTGGTTGGTTTTTGAAATTGCCAGTACATTTTCCGATTTCCCGCTTGTGTAGCCCTGCCACAAAACAAGTCCCTGTCCGCAACGGACGAGGAAATCGCCCACGACTACCCGCTCAAAAGTCTTGTTTATTTTCAAACTTACGTGGGCTGAATAAAAGTCGAAACCCTGCTTGTTCGATCCTGTAAAAAACGATTCTCCCTGATCTTTTTCAGCGGTAAATCCTGCTGAAAACTTATCGCGCGCTTCATATTTATAACGTGTGTAATATTTATATTGATTGCCTTTGTATGGTTTTTCCCCTTCTTCGTTGGGTTTGTAACCCTGTGCCTTCTGAACGTTTTCAAGCGTTCGCAACAAAAGCTGATTCTTTCCATATTGAAAATCGTCGCCAAAATTTTGTTTTTCTATTCGTGGCCCAAACCAAATAAACGGTTCAATTTTCTGTAATAAATCAGGTGTAAATCCATCAACTGTTTTCAGTTCGAAGATGGAATATGCGGGGCCATATTTTGCCAGATATTCGAATAGTTTATTAATTTGAACATCATTTAAAACATACAGTCGCGATAATTCTGATGCCGAAGTAGCATTTATATTGATAGGGTGTTCTACAAAACTTTCAAGATCTTCGATAATTAATGCAGCATCGGTTTGTTCGTCAATTTTATCGAGTTGCGATTCAATAATTGATTCGATAATCCTGTTTGGGTCTTTTTCCTGTGCTACCGTTACAAAAGCTGTTGAAGCAAAACAGAAAAGTAATATTTGCCTGAAAACCTTCATCGTTACAATGCAATTTGAATTGAAACTGCAGGTGTTAATCCCAGGTTTCCATGATAACTGAATGCGATATCGGTACTTATTTTACCAACAGTGTAACCAATTCCGGCGGTGTAATTCAAAGGTTTTCCCAACACACCAAAACGCATGGCAAGATTTTTAACCGGCGAAAACTCAATGCCGGTTTTTATGATGAATGGATTTTCAAGGTTTTTCTCGGTCTCAAAGGTTAACAACACCATTTTGGGGAACTGGTAATGACCGCCAACCCGAATAACAGCGGGCATCTTTTGATTTCCTTCGGGCAAATCAAATCCATTTGAAATTGGGTTGAAAATATGTGCGCCGAAAAATAGATTTTCTTTTAAAGCATAAATTACCCCGGCTTCAAAGGTTGCAAAACCAAAGGCATTTTCATTTTCGGGAAAACGGTTTGAAAGATAATCGAGTTGCACCGCGACGTTCAGTTTTTTTGTCAAACTTTTTGCAAAAGCCAGTCCCAGTTTGTGTTCCTTGTACGTTCCCTTTCCAAATTGTGAGAAACTGAACCCAAAAGTTCCGGCTTTTACCGGTATTACAAAAGTTCCGGCTACATGCGAAAGTTCATCAATCATAAAACGTGATTCGTAAAATACTCCGCCTGAAAAATTTTCAAGCCTGGCAAGCCCGGCCTGATTGTGAAATGTGCTCCACGGATCGGATACAGAAACAAATGCATTTGAAAGCGCCAAAGCACGTGCCCCGGCAGGATAATCTCCGGCAGCCGCGAGTTTTAGCATAAAAAACAAAAAGAGTAATCCGGTTAAAAAGGGCTTTCTCATATTAGAAAATAAAAGGGGTGTACTTTTAAAATACACCCCTCCTAAAATACAGAAATATTTTAATTTAAATTAATTTGTTTTGAACTTATATTTAATTTCAGCAAGATCTTTATTCGCCAGAACTATTTTCTTTTTAAGGCTCTCTTTATAATCGACAAGTTTTTGCATCAATACCTCATCGCCGGTTGCCATCATTTGAGTTGCGAGGATTGCAGCATTCATTGCGCCATCAACGGCAACAGTTGCAACAGGAATTCCCGGAGGCATCTGCAGAATGGCCAGAATTGAATCAAAACCCGAAAGACTTGCATTGATTGGAACACCAATAACCGGCAGTGGTGTCATTGCGGCAATTACGCCGGGCAAATGAGCCGCCATTCCAGCGCCTGCGATTATCACTTTTATTCCGCGGTCTTTTGCGTTTTTGGCAAATTTTTCCACTTCATCGGGTGTGCGATGTGCCGAAAGGGCGTTTATTTCAAATGGAATTTCAAATTCCTCAAACAGTTTGGCAGCTTTTTCCATCACTCCCAAGTCTGATGTGCTCCCCATTATAATACTAACTTTTGGATTCATGTTTTATATTTTTAATTTTTAGTTAACCGAATAGTTTCGTTAATTTGTGCCTTAAATTTTCAAGATACGAAAATAGGGCAATTTAGGAAAAATCAAAAATCAATAATTTACAATGAAGCAGGTAAAAATCCACGACAAAACGTTTGAATTATATATCCCTTATGAAAAAATAAGAGGGGTTGTTGAAAAAATGGCCGAAAAAATGAATACAGATTTTGAGGGTAAAAATCCTTTGTTTGTTTGCATTCTGAACGGTTCTTTCATGTTTGCTGCAGAATTGTTTAAAAGGATTGAACTGATCGAAACTGAAATCACCTTCGTAAAACTGGCTTCATACAGCGGCGACAAAACTACCGGTGAAGTTAAACAACTGATAGGGTTAAATGAAAATATTGAAGGAAGAACAGTTGTTATTCTTGAAGATATTGTGGATACAGGAATCACAATTGAAAATATACTTGAGCAACTGAAAGCAATGAATCCAAAGGAGATAAAAATCGCTACTTTGCTTTTAAAACCCGATGCACTGCAAAAACAGGTGCAACTCGATTATATAGGACTTGAAATCCCCAACGATTTTATTGTTGGCTACGGGTTGGATTATGATGGTCGTGGTCGTAATTTAATAAATATATACTCGGTTATTAACGAATAAAAAACACAAAAATGCTGAATCTTGTATTATTTGGGCCTCCCGGAGCAGGCAAAGGCACCCAGGCTGAATTCCTGATTAAATCTTTTGGGCTGGATCATCTTTCAACAGGAGATTTGTTGAGAAGTGAAATTAGCGCCGGAACACAACTTGGCCTCGAAGCAAAAAGTTTTATGGAAAAAGGCGAGTTGGTCCCCGATGCAGTTGTTATTGGAATGATTGAAAGCAAACTTAAAAATAACAGCAAAACAAAAGGTTTTATTTTTGATGGTTTTCCCCGCACGGTTGATCAGGCAAAAGCACTTGATAATTTACTTAATCAAAACGGCACACCAATTTCCGGGATGTTAAGTCTTGAAGTTGACAAACAGGAATTAATTGACCGTTTGATGACAAGAGGGAAAAGCTCAGGCCGGGCCGATGACCAGGATCAGTCTGTTATCGAAAACCGGATTAATGTTTATAACGAAAAAACCTTGCCTTTAATTGAATATTACAAACCGCAGGGTAAGCATTTCGGTATAAATGGAATGGGTAGCATTGAAGACATTGCCGGACGATTG
>DAOPKR010000033.1:7526-30614 GCA_035391305.1 Draconibacterium sp. | reverse complement strand
TAAGCATTTCGGTATAAATGGAATGGGTAGCATTGAAGACATTGCCGGACGATTGGAAGCGGTAATTAAAAAACTATAAAAAGTAAAAATGGCTGAATCAAATTTTGTTGATTACGTAAAGATTTTTTGTAAATCGGGAAGTGGTGGAGCCGGTTCAGCCCATATGAGAAGGGAAAAATTTGTTGCCTACGGTGGTCCTGATGGTGGCGACGGCGGTCGGGGTGGCCATGTTATTATAAAAGGAAATTCTCAAATGTGGACTTTACTCCACCTCAAATATCAGCGCCACATAACAGCCGGAAGTGGCGGACCCGGTGGCAAACAGAAAAGTTCTGGCGCCGATGGAGAAGACATAACCATTGACGTACCACTGGGAACTATTGTAAAAGATGCCGAAACCGGCGAAGTAATTTTCGAAATTACGCAGCACGATGAAAGCAGGATTTTAATGAAAGGCGGTCGTGGCGGTTTAGGAAACGAACATTTTAAATCAGCAACTTTTCAAACACCACGTTTTGCTCAACCCGGCGAAGATGGAGAAGAAGGCTGGAAAATCCTTGAACTGAAAGTGCTTGCCGACGTGGGCCTTGTTGGTTTCCCAAGTTCAGGAAAATCGACACTTTTATCAGTTGTTTCGGCTGCAAAACCTAAAATTGCCGAATATCATTTTACTACACTGGTACCCAACCTCGGCATTGTTGGCCATCGCGAAAAACAATCTTTTGTAATGGCCGATATTCCGGGTATTATCGAAGGAGCTCACGAAGGAAAAGGGCTGGGGCTTCGTTTTCTGCGGCATATTGAGCGTAATTCAATGCTACTTTTTATGGTTCCTGCCGACAGCAAAAATCACCTGAAAGAATATAAAATACTGCTAAACGAACTCGAAAAATATAACCCAGAACTGCTCGATAAACAGCGGTTTCTGGCTATCAGCAAAGCCGACATGCTTGATGAAGAGCTGATGAAGGAGATCAGCAAAGAATTAAAAGGAATCCCGCACATGTATTTTTCTTCAATCACGGGTTTCAATCTTCAACAGCTAAAAGATAAAATTTGGGAAATTTTAAACAGTTAAATGGATTGGCTGCAAAATATACTGGAACTTGATAAAGAGTTTTTTCTATATCTGAATAGTTTTCACAACGATTTTTGGGACACGATTATGCTAATGATAACCCGCAAGGAAACCTGGATTCCTTTTTACGTGGTTATTCTTTACTTTATCATAAATAATTACAGGTTAAAAGCCTTGTCAATTATGGTGTTCCTCGCTTTATCAATCCTTTTAAGCGACCAGATTTCCGGGTTTTTAAAAGAAAGCATTCAAAGGTTTCGCCCGGTGTACGATCCGGTAATTGGCCCGCTTGTTCATAATGTTTTGCGGAAGGGTAGTGAATATGGTTTTGTCTCATCGCATGCCGCAAATGGTTTTGCAATTTTCATATTCACGTCGCGTATTTTTAAAAATCCGAATTATCGTTATCTGATTCTTTTTTGGGCGGTTTTATTTGCCTACTCCCGCATTTATTCAGGGGTTCATTACCCGCTCGATATTATTGGCGGTGCAGTTTTAGGGTGGGGAATTGGCGAGCTGTGTTTCAGGTTGCTTATGTTTTTTGAAAATCGTTACCTGATTTCGCGCCCGCCCGAAATTGCAAAAACACAACTTAACAATTCACAATCGCAAACAATTTTACTTGTTTTTGCTGTTTTAATGTTCACTGTTTTCAGTGTTTCCGGTATTCTGCATCATTATGGGTATTTGTAAAATGGGCACTCAAAACCAAACTTTTTACACAAAAAAACTCGAAATATATTCTGCTGAATTATCTTCAGTTTCGAAAAAATTGAGACGCTTTGCCTGGTATCGTTTTTTTACGTTTTTACTCATTTTTGCCCCGCTATTTATTTTTGGGGTTGAAAGCTGGATAACACTGGTTTTTTCGCTGGCAGTAATATTCCTCTTCTTCTTTCTTATCAAAAAAAATATTCAACTCGAAAAAACGAAGCAGCTTGCTTCAGTTTTGAAAAAGATTACGGAAGACGAGCTTTTGGCGCTTAACCATCAATTTTCTCATTTTAAAAATGGCGAAGAATTCCTAAACACCGATCATTTCTTTTCGTACGATCTTGATTTGTTTGGTGAAGGTTCACTTTTTCAGTTCCTCAACCGTACCTCCACAATCAGCGGAAAACAAAAACTGGCAAACTGGCTGATTAACCCCTTGTTGCAAAAAGATGAAATTGAAAGAAAACAACAAGCAGTAAAAGAACTTTCGCAACTGCACGACTGGCGTTTGAATTTTCTGGCCAACGGGAAAATTTTTGAGGAGACCAAAGAATTGCACAATGAAATTATTTCGTGGGCAGAGCTGGAGTTAGAGCTAAAAAATACGGTTTCTTTAAAAACAGTGTTGTTTATAATTCCTTTTCTGACACTGATTTCATTGGTTCCAGCAGTTTTGGGAATTACCAACCTGTTCATTTGGATCGGGGTTTTAACACAATGGTTTTTCCTGTTTTTTTTCTGGAAAAAAGTGAACCGGTACTTTAGCTTTTTTGGCCGAAAATCGGAACTGCTTTCAAAATATATGCAACTTCTGCGGTTTATCGAAGAGGCAGAATTTAAGTCAGCCCAGTTGATTGATTTGCAAAATAAAATTACACAGCCAGTTTCAGCCGGTAAACTATTCCTTCAATTAAAAAAGCTGGTCGAACAATTTGAATACCGTCAGAATATTTTGGTAGGTTTTGCATTAAACAGCCTGTTAATGTGGGACATTCGCTGCGTGTTTAAGCTTTGGAACTGGCATAATCAGCACCACAAAAAACTGACCGACTGGTTAGAAGTTATTTCAGAATTTGATGCATTAATAAGCTTGGCTAACTTTGCCGGCAATCATACCAACTTTATTTTTCCCGAGATTAACGAAAACGGCTTTATTTATCGTGCAACAAGTTTGGGACATCCGCTTTTGCTAGAAAATAAAAGGGTTTGCAATGATTTCGAAATTGATGGCTGGTCGAAAGTTATGATAATTACCGGAGCAAACATGGCCGGGAAAAGTACGTTTCTAAGAACTGTGGGTGTTAATTTAATTTTGGCAGGAACCGGCGCCCCTGTTTGTGCCGGAAAAATGGTTTTTACTCCCATTGAAATTTACACAAACATGCGAACAACCGATTCGTTGCTAAAAGATGAATCGTACTTTTTTGCTGAATTAAAACGGATTAAAGGAGTCTTGGAATGGTTGCAGAGAGGACGGCACATTTTTGTAATTCTCGACGAAATGCTTAAAGGTACCAACTCGGTTGACAAATTAAATGGCTCAAAAGCGCTGCTTCGAAAACTTGTACAGTTTAAATCGGTTTCGCTCATCGCAACCCACGATCTTAAACTCAGCGAAATGGAAGAAGAATATCCGCAGCAGGTTTTCAATAAATGCTTCGAAATCAGGATTGAAAATGATGAACTTGTCTTCGATTATAAACTTTATAACGGGGTTACGAAAACCATGAACGCAACTTTTTTGATGAAAAAAATGGGAATTATCTGAAGCAGTTGTCGCTATTGTCTGGTTATCCTGTTGTCATGGTTGTTTAGGTTTCCTAAAACAATGACAACAACGAAAACTCGAAAACCATGACAACAATTTTCCCCTGTTTTCAACCGTATTTTGTTAGTTATTGGTTTGTTTCGATCTGTCAATTCCGCCTTGTTTTCGTTATATTTGCGGCTTATGGAAGAAATAATGGCGCCGAATTACGACGAAGGAGCAATAAGAACATTAGATTGGCAGGAGCACATTCGCAAACGCCCTGGAATGTATATCGGGAAACTGGGCGATGGCACTGCATCCGATGATGGGATTTATGTTCTGCTGAAAGAAGTCCTGGACAACTCTATCGATGAATTTATGATGGGGTATGGCAAAAAAATTACCGTCGAAATAGATCAGGAAAAAGTGCGGGTACGCGATTTTGGCCGCGGTATTCCACTCGGAAAACTTGATGACGTAGCCAGCAAAATGAATACCGGTGCAAAATACGACTCAAAGGTTTTTAAAAAATCGGTCGGGTTAAATGGTGTAGGTATCAAAGCAGTGAATGCACTTTCCTCCGATTTCACAATAAAGGCAGTCCGCGAAGGGGTTGGCAAAGTAATCCATTTCAGCAAAGGCATTAAAACGGGCGAAGAAGATTTAACCGGGCTGGATGAGCCCAACGGAACAATAGTAACATTTGAACCCGATCAAACTGTTTTTAAAAAGTACCACTACATGAGCGATTTTGTAGTGAACATGATTAAAAACTACACTTTTCTGAACTCCGGCCTCGTTATCGAGTACAACGGCGAAAAATACCATTCAAAAAACGGGTTGCGCGATTTGCTGGAGGAAAACATGGACCACGATTCGATTTACCCGATAATTCACCTCAAAGGCGAGGATATTGAAGTTGCAATAACCCACGGAAATCAATATGGAGAGGATTATTACTCGTTTGTAAACGGGCAACACACTTCGCAGGGTGGTACGCATTTGCAGGCATTTCGCGAAGTGCTTGTGAAAACAATCCGCGATTACTATAAAAAAGATTTCGATCCTTCCGATATCCGCGCATCTATTGTGGCAGCTATCAGCATTAAAGTTGAAGAGCCTGTGTTTGAATCGCAAACAAAAACTAAACTCGGGTCGAAAGATATTGGACCGGATGGACCTTCGGTGAGAACACATGTTGCAAATTTTCTGCAAAAAGAGCTTGACAATTTTCTGCATAAAAATCCTGATACTTCTGCAGTTCTGTTGCGGCGCATCCAGGAATCTGAACGTGAAAGAAAAGCTATTACCGGCATAAAAAAACTTGCCAAGGACCGGGCAAAGAAATCGAACCTGCACAACAAAAAATTACGCGACTGCCGGGTCCATTTTGATGAAATTAAACAACCACGGTACGAAGAATCAAGTTTATTTATTACCGAAGGTGATTCTGCAAGCGGTTCTATCACAAAATCACGCGATGTAAATACGCAGGCAGTTTTTAGTTTGAGGGGAAAACCGCTAAATACATTTGGACTGACAAAAAAAGTGGTTTACGAAAACGAAGAATTTAACCTTTTGCAAGCTGCTTTAAATATTGAAGAAAGTATTGATGATTTACGTTACAATAAAGTAATTATTGCTACAGATGCTGATGTTGACGGAATGCATATCCGTTTACTGCTCATCACTTTCTTTCTCCAGTTTTTTCCTGAACTTGTCAGGAAAGGGCATGTATATATTTTGCAGACACCACTTTTCAGGGTTCGAGACAAGCAAAAAACATTTTACTGCTATTCAGAAGTTGAAAAACAGGCAGCAATAAATAAGCTGAAAGGAAAACCTGAGATAACAAGGTTTAAAGGACTCGGAGAAATATCACCTGACGAGTTTAAAAATTTTATAGGCGATGATATCCGGCTTGATCAGGTAATGATGAAAAAACATGAATCAATATCTCAGATGCTTGAGTATTATATGGGCAAAAACACGCCGGAAAGACAGGATTTCATCATTGAAAATTTGTATGTTGAAAAGGATGAAGTTGCATAGGATTTTGTAAAGTATTTCGGGCAGTGAATTAATTTTAAGATTGAAAAAAATTCACTGATAAAACAACAAAATCTAACAATTAAAGGCCAGATATTTTAACCATAACTATAAGCACCAAACGAAAACATGGTGCCAAACGAATTAAAAAGACAGCTAAAAACCGAATGTCAGAAGAATATATTAACAACGGAGAAATACCTGAAGAACCGCAGGAAGAAGAAGTAAAAGACGAAATTATTTACTTGTCGGGAATGTATCGTAACTGGTTTCTCGATTATGCTTCGTATGTGATTCTTGAGCGTGCCGTGCCATATATCAATGACGGGTTGAAACCTGTGCAACGCCGCATTTTACATGCCATGCGCGAAATGGATGATGGCCGCTACAACAAAGTGGCAAACATTATCGGGCAAACCATGCAATATCACCCTCACGGTGACGCATCCATCGGCGATGCTGCAGTTCAGCTGGGGCAAAAAGAGTTGTTGATAGACACACAGGGAAACTGGGGAAATATTTTAACCGGCGACGGAGCAGCTGCGCCACGTTATATCGAAGCACGTTTATCGAAATTTGCGCTCGAAGTTCTTTTTAATCCAAAAACAACGGTCTGGAAACTTTCATATGACGGGCGAAAACGGGAGCCGGTAACTTTACCCGTAAAGTTTCCACTTTTACTTGCGCAGGGAGTTGAAGGAATTGCAGTTGGGCTTGCCTCAAAACTATTTCCGCACAATTTTATTGAATTGTGCGACGCTTCAATTGCCTGTCTGAAAAACGAGGATTTTGAATTGGTGCCCGACTTTCCAACAGGCGGAATGGCCGATTTCAGCAGATACAACGATGGCTTGCGCGGTGGAACAGTTAAAGTAAGAGCTAAAATCGAAAAACGCGACAATAAAACGCTTGTAGTCACCGAAGTCCCATTCGGGAAAACAACTTCAACGTTAATCGAGTCGATCATAAAAGCCAACGAAAAAGGCAAAATAAAAATCAAAAAAATTGATGACAACACCGCAGCAAATGTTGAAATACTAATTCATCTTGCACCGGGTGTTTCTTCAGATAAAACAATTGATGCGCTGTTTGCATTTACTGATTGCGAAGTGTCTCTTTCGCCGAATTCAGTAATAATCGAAAATGACAAACCGATTTTTATCGGAGTAAAGGAAATCCTGAAACGATCAGCAGAAAGTACGCTTCAATTACTGAAATTAGAGCTTGAGATTCGGAAAAATGAGTTGGAAGAATCCTGGCATTTTTCATCTCTCGAAAAAATATTTATCGAAGAACGGATATACAAGGACAAAAAGTTCGAAGACGCTGAAAACATGGACCAGGCAGTTGCACACATTGATTTGCGGTTGGAACCCTGGAAACCAAAACTCCGGCGTGAAGTTACCCGCGACGATATCTTAAAACTGATGGAAATCAGGATGGCGCGAATACTCAAATTCAACAAAGACAAGGCAAACGACTTGCTAAAAGCCATTGAAGACGAAATTGCGCAGGTAGAAAACGACATTGAAAATATAGTTCCTTTTACAATAAAATGGTTTGTCCACCTGAAAACCAAATACGGAAAAGATAAAGAACGCAGAACAGAAATTCGCAGTTTCGAAAATATTGTAGCGTCAAAAGTTGTTGTCCGCAGCGAAAAACTGTACCTCGACCGCAAGGAAGGTTTCGTGGGAACCGGGCTGAAAAAGGCCGAATACATTTGCGATTGTTCGGATATTGATGACATTATTGTATTCCGCCGCGATGGAACTTATTTTGTCAGCAAAGTTTCGGAAAAAGCTTTTATCGACAAGAATCCGCTGCATGTCGAGATTTTCAAAAAGAATGACAACCGCACTATTTACAATGTGGTTTATAAAGACGGTGAATCGGGATTTTATTATATGAAACGATTCTCGGTAACCGGCGTTACCCGCGACAAGGAATACAACCTGACACAGGAAACCAAGGGATCGAGGGTTGTTTATTTTTCAGCAAATCCAAACGGTGAAGCCGAAGTTTTAAGAATTGTTTTGAAACCAAAACCACGCATTAAAAAGTTGAATTTCGAAATTGACATGGGTGAACTTGCCATTAAAGGCAGACAATCGATGGGAAATCTGCTTACCAAGTTCGAAGTTCATAAAATCAGTTTGAAAGAAAAAGGGCATTCAACTTTGGGCGGACGGAAAATTTGGTTCGATGAAGACGTGTTGCGTTTAAATGCCGACAACCGGGGAAAATATCTTGGCGAATTTTCAGGTGACGATAAAATTCTTGTGCTTTACAAGCGGGGCGATTACCAATTGTATAATTTCGATTTAAGCAATCATTTTGAACAGGATATATTAACAATTGAAAAATTCGACAGCACTAAAATACTATCGGTGGTTTATTTTGATGCCGAGCAACAGTTTTACTATGTAAAGCGCTTTGAAATTGAAGATTCGGAAGGTAAAATGTTTCGCTTTATTGGTGAAAACTCCGACAATAAACTGGTTAGTGTTACATGGGTTCGTTATCCTCGTTTTGAATTGGAATTTGGTGGAAAATATTCAGAGCGTGAAAACGAAATTATAGAAGTGGCTGAATTTATTGGCGTAAAATCATGGAAGGCAAAAGGCAAAAGATTGTCGAATTATGAAGTTGGGAGAATTGTTGAAATTGAACCGGTGTTGAAAGATGAGGACGACAAGCCCAAACCGGACGAATTAATTGAATTGGACGAACCTGTTGAACAGGAGCCTGTTGAAACGCCAAAACAAAAGGAAAAATTAAGTTTTAACGATATTCCGTTTGAAATAAAACGGCCTAAAAAAGATGATCCCGATCCTACACAAATGTCACTGTTTTGAGTTTTAAGTTCGGGGGGTTAAGATTACTTTAAACTTTTATCTTTGAACTTTAAACTTTTAGAAATGAGAATTTACCTTATCGGATACATGGGTTGTGGAAAATCTACTTTGGGGCGCAGGCTTTCAGAGCATTTGAAAATGCAGTTTGTTGATATGGACCACTATATTGAAGAGCGCAACCTTAAAACAATCCCGCAGATTTTTGAGCAGGAAGGAGAAGCAGAGTTTCGGAAAAAAGAACGAAAAGCGCTTGAAGAATTATCGGAGTTTACCGATATTATAATCGCAACCGGCGGCGGCGCTCCCTGTTTTTTTGATAATATCGATTTAATGAACCGCTCAGGGAAAACAATTTATATCGATATCGATCCCTCAATTTTGGCCGACCGGCTGTTGAAATCGAAAACTGAACGCCCGTTGATTAAAGGGAAATCGAGAGAAGAGCTTGTTGCTTTTATCGACGAAACGCTAAAAAAGAGGGACAGGTTTTATAGCCAGGCACAATTTAAAATAACACAGCCCGATATCGATTTGAAGGTAATCGAAGAAATGATTTCTTAAAGAAAAAAAGCTTTTCACGGCTAATTTTCAGAGATATCTTCTCACTCGTTGCCTGTAAATTTCATATTCAGCCCCATAAACTTTGCGCATAAATTTTTCTTCTTTCAGAATAAAGAAGTGAATACTTATTACTGCCAAAACTGAAAAACTGATAAAAAATACACTGGGCAATAAAAGTGCAATACCCAGAAAATATAAGTCGAGCGAAAGAAAAAACGGATTGCGGGAAATTGAAAAGATGCCTGTTGTAACAAGCTTCCCGGGATTTTTCTCACTCAAACCAACCCGAAATGAGTTTTTAAAATGAGTGAGTGTCAGGGTTAATAACGCCAAAGCCAACATCAGAACCAAAGCGCCTGAAATTTTCAGAAATAGTAAATCGAAAATATTTGTTGTAATGATTTTGGGTAACAATAAGACTGGAATTTTAAAGACAGGGTTTGCAATTTCAAAAAGCCACAGAAAAGCAATCAGTATAAAAAAGTAATAGAAATTCCTAAATGATTCTTTTTTATTATTTACACCCTGGTTTACTGAAACTCCCTGTCTTTTCAATAAAAAAATCTTTCCGGAAATAATTAAAGTCAAAACAAGAAAACTGGCAAAGGGAAATATTTCAAATCCGTTCATAAACGCATGATTATAGGATTTAAAAGTAGTTAAAAATAAGGTGCAGGAACAAAAAAATCCCGGGTTTTAACCCGGGATTTTCTTTGTCCCCTGTGTCTGAAAATATGTTCTTTAAATATTCGGGAACGAAATACCAATCATCAAAGGATGGATTTCAGGCCCTTTTGTATCTTTAAATAGCGAAGTCATACTGTAATTGGCAAACACGCAAAAGTCTCCAAAACCAATTCGTCCGGTAATGTCGTATTTCCATTGGTTAATATGGTAATTGCTTTTGTATTTTTCTTTGTTTCCGTTATCATATTTGTATTTTGTGTGGGCACCCAAATACAGTCCTCCAATTACACCACCAGCCAGGTATAAGCGCGAACTTCCCATTCTAAGCGGAGTTTTAACTTCCAGCATAAGTGGCACAGTGAAGTAATTAACATGCAATTTCGACTTTTTTACACTTGTATTATCCAGCGTTATATCTTTTGGAACTATTATTCCATATCCATCTTCTTTATTGATGGTAACCGGAAGATCGAATGCATAATCGTTAAAACTGATTCCCATTCCGGTTACAACACCAAAAGTTTTTTTCTCGTTTTTAAAGGCCCATTCGGCAAAGTTCAGGTTCCACGAAAGTGATTTGCCTGGATTAAGATCGAAGACTTCTCCGTATTGTTCATTTGCTGTGCCACTGTAAATTGAATAGTCTGAGTTCTGAAAACTGTTCATGCCAACTTCCAAACCTGCCCAGTGCGGATTAAAACTGCCGTGCCATTTATGTGATTTGTCTTCTTTTTCATATTTAACATAGGTGCCGTTGTTACCTTCAATCACCTTAAAAGTCCTGCGGCCAATCCTAATATGAGTTGTATCGCCCCAATCGTCTGTAATCACTTCAATACCTTTTCCACGTTCTTTGTCACCAACTACAACCTGCACCTTGTCGTTACCATCAACAACAGTAACTACGTTTTTCTTGCCAACATGAATATTTGTTGAGTCGGTTTGTCCCCATGTATTTGCAGCAATTATGCCGCACAATGCCAATGTAATTAATCGTTTCATTTTCTTAATTTTTAATTGTTCTGAACCTGTGACGGACTGCAATGTGCAAAAGTTACAGAGAGGTAATAAATTGAATGAATTTTAATGTAACAGGTTTATTTATCAGATAATTATGTAATTGTTCAGCCCATAAAATAAAGACGCATGATTGTGTTGGAATAACAACCATGCGTCTTTACAAATTTGCGGATGACGTTTTACTTTTAAAAAACGGTTGTCATTTGCCGTCAATCTCGTTTTTTGTGGGTATTGAAAAAGCCAGAATCCTGGAATCGTACTTTACTTCCGTTATTTTTCCTTCTGAATTGGTTTCGTAGTTGAATTTATCCTTTGAAATGCTTGCTACAAAAGATAGTCCGGCTTTTGTAATTTTATCGAAATTCAACTTTTCAATTCCTGTTTTTTCCTTTACAATATCAACTAAAAGTATTTCATCGTTAAAAGTTTCAATACTTTCAGGAATGATTGTTTTAACCGGAACCAATTCCATTTTTGTGATTCCGGCATAAACCGATGGATTCACACTTTGAAGTTTCGAAGGAATTTCATCGTTTATGCGAATCATTGCCACATCTTCACTTTCAAGTCTGCCTTTTGAATTTTCGCGTAAACTTTTTACCGGTTCCGATTTTGCTTTCTCTTTTTTGTTTACTTGTTTTTCCCCTTTAACTGCCGGTTCAATTTCTTTCTTTTCTGTTTTAACCGGAACCTCTTTTATTTCCTCTGTATTTGGTTTTTTCTCCGGAACCTTTTCAAGTACTGCAATCTGATTTTCAGGTTTTAATGTTTCAGATGTTCTTTCAATATAAATATATACTGATAAAGCAACTAAAAAAACAGCGGCCACTCTCATCGGCCAAAGCAGTATTGACCTGCCTGCTTCTTTTTTGTAAAGCTTATTCTTCCTGCTGAAAACAATTGATTCATCAGGTTGAAGTTTTGTGAGTTTGAAGAGATCAGTCTCTTTCTGTTTTTCAGGGTGTTTGGATAGATATTTTTCAAATTCAGCTTTTTCTGATGCCGGAATTTCTTCTTCTAAAGCAGCAATTGCAGCTTCGTTAAAAACTTGTTCTACATCGTATTTTTCTTTCAGCAAAAACTCTTTTTTATTAAAAGTTATTTCTTCATTTCCAATTGAAATATTTTCAAAAAGTGATAATTCTTCCTTTAGATCAGGATTTTGCTGAAGAAATTCAATAAAATCATCTACAAGTTTTTCATCGAGTTTACCTTCAAGGTAATCGACAAAAAACGTCTCGTAATTATTTCTGTTAATCTTCATCTCTCTTTTTTCTTCTTTCTACTCTTCTTAGAGGAAGCTGGGAAAAGCTGTTTTATGCCACCACTTCCAATTTACCAATATACTTCTTCAAAAACACCCTCGCACGGTAAATGTACACTTTTACCTGCGATTCGTTCAGATTTGCCATTTCACCAATTTCTTCATACGAATATCCTTCGTAATCGCGCAGCAGCAAAACCATCCGCTGTACTTCGGGTAATTTGGCCACTGCATCTTTTAAAATCTCACCCAAATCGGTATAATTATTTTCATGGCTTTGCTCCGGCAGTTTTGTTTCTTCAACATATGATGAACGTTTTTCTTTGCGGATAACGTCAATCATTGTGTGATAAGCAGTAGTGAAAAGGTACGATTTTACTTTTTCGAAACTAACGTTTTCGGCATTTTTCCAAAGCTTTTCGTAACTGTCCTGCACAATATCTTCGGCTTTATGAATATCCCTGATACTCTTTAGTATAAACCGGTAAACCCGGTCAGAAAATAGTTCAACCGACTTGTTATATTCGTTTACTGTCATTTGTTTTCTGAGCGCTTTTCAACATATAAGACGCACAAGTTGCGAAGTTGTTACAGACAAATTTTATTTTTTCCTGAAAATGAAATATTTTAAAATTTAAATCTGGTTGAAAATCAAATGAAAATCGGACAAAATCTATTATTTGATAATTTTCAGATTTCAATTTCGGCTGAATTTTTTGGAATCAATTGTTTTTCCTGCTGCCGAAACTCTGCAAATATATATTCCGGTTTTTAACGATTCAGTATTCAAACCGATTTCCTGATTGTCAGAAATATTCCGGAATACTTCAGACGAAATGCTTTTTCCCGTCATATCACAAATTTCAACAGTCATTTCGGGTAGAAATTTACCTGAATACCTGATATTTAATTTGTCATTTGCCGGGTTTGGCCAAAGTTTTACAGTTGTACCAACATTCAGATTCCGGATTCCAATAGCTGTAGTTTTCAGCGAAATATTTTCAGAATATACAACATTGCCCTGCAAATCTTTGATTATCATGTTCGATTCATTTCCTCCGCAGTTTATTGCATCAAGCGGAATACTGTCAGCTTCAACAACGGTTCCGTCACAGAGCCGCCATTCAACCTTCATTCCCACAGGTGCATCCGACTGCACATACATATTTTCTTTTTCGCCCATTAGCCACCAGTTATAAACTGTAACAGGTGTGATAATTCCATCAGCATTCAAAACAAATTTTGTTGAAACATTGCAGCCATCGGGCATTATTGCCTCAACTGAATAAGTTTGTGTGGGACACAGACCGCTAACTTTTGCCAATGAATCGCCGGTTGACCATCGGATAAACGCCGGTTCAACCAACTCTTCACCCAAATAAACCAATGCCGAAGCCCAACCTGCACACGATGAAACGGTAGTTGGGAACCCTCCGTCAACTTTAATATTATACGGGCATGCTGGATTAACAACGGTTGTATCAATTGTTACCGGATTTAAATAAACTATTCCGTAATAGGTAATAACACAACTGTCGGCAAACATTACCGTTAAATTGACTTTATGTTCGGGTTGAAAAATGCTGAACATAACCAACGGATCTTTTTCAATATTAACCGATCCATCCTCGAAAACCCATTCGCGCGAAATAATATCTCCTTCGGCAACTTCAACCAACTGGATTGGGACCACTTCCGGTATTGTAACGATATCGTCAGGCTGGTAATATTTATAATAAGCATTGCATCTGAAAGTGTCGGGTTGCGGTTCGGTTACAAAGACCGGAATATTTTCGCAGTAGGAAACTTCGCAGCTGTCTTCTGTTAATATTGTCAGGCAGACAGTCCGGTAGGGATTGGGATAAACATAATAAACTGAATCGCCAAAAATCGAATCCGGTTGATTTGTTTGAATAAAAGTATGTACAGGGTTTGGTTCGGTGCTTGTTATTCCATCACCAAAATCCCAATACCACTCTTTTGCTTCGGGGTACGATTTATAGTTAAATTCGACCAACATTGAAGGTAGTGGCCCCATTAGAATATCTTTCATATTGTATGCAAAACCTGCAAAACATCTTGGCTCAACCGGATCAATATAAACCGAATCCCAGTTTATTGGAGTTTCCATATAAACAGCATCACACATTATACTAATACAACTGTCAATTCCGGTAACTGTCAGGCAAACCTGATATTCTTTTTGTTTAAAATCGAATTTTACAACTGGTTCCTTTTCAGTGCTGGTTGTGCCATTTCCAAACTGCCAGAAGTAACTTAGATTTTCCCCTTCAGAAAAGTTATTAAAAGTGAAAGTGGTTATTCCGGCTAAAGTATCGCGTTTTGATTCGTAAAATTTAAAAATCGCCTGGCAATTCTGATTTTGTTCAGAAATTGTTCCGTCAATTATATTTATAGTTTGAGAGGACGAACTTTTGCAGCCATCGGAAGTAACAATTGTAAGTGTAATCTTTTTGTATGGGCTGATTTTTACAGTTGGACCGTTCATCGGATGGTTAAAAATATACAACGGATTTTGTTCGTTACTTGTAATGCTATCGCCAAAATCCCAGTACCATTCTTTAATATCTCCAACTGAATTGTCGAAAAAATTAATTGCAGTTGCCGGTAATAGTGTCTGAATATCAGGGTTTACAGCAAATGTGAAATCTGCTTTGCAATCACCTGAACTATAAAAATCCTGAGCGGCTATTGAAAGGGAGCTTATTAATATGCCAAGTAAAATTACCAGTTTCATAAATTTCGTTTTTAGTTGTAAAAGCTAAGACGGGGTTTGTTTGAAAAAGGTTGCGTTATAAATTTTGCTTTTTAAATGAAGTTAAAATTTATTCAACGGGTGACAATAATTCAAACCGTGAATAATGCAGAACCTCAACTTCATTATCAATTTTAACTGAAAACGGTGCCAGCACAACAACTTTCTACTTAACTCCGGTAGTTCCTCCTCCTTTTAACGTGAGTTCCACTGGTGCATTTGTTTTCCATGCTCCGCGCGTAAAATCGGGAACATCGACCGAATTTGAACGGTTTGCCACCGATTTTTCGCTGAGTGGTGCAATTGAGCTCCACAACGCAGCATCATAAACATCCTGATCGAGTGGCAGTCCGTTGCGCAAACAGTCGATTGTCCGCCAGTCCATCATAAAATCCATTCCACCGTGGCCGCCCACCTTTTTTGCCATTTCTCCAATTTTTGTAACAATCTCGGGCGTATATTTTTCTTCCAGTTTTTTCATTTCTGTTTCATCCAGCCACTCATGACTTGTTGCAATCTTTCCCGGTTCCGGGTATTTCATGGCAACGCCTTTAGTGCCGCTGATGAGGTGAATTCGCGAATAAACACGTGGACTTGTAACATCGTGCTGAAGCATAATTGTGCGTCCTTTATATGTGCGGATTGTAGTTGTGTTCATGTTTCCACGATACCTTTTATCAGCAAATTCAGTAAAAAAACTATCCTTTGCAGCAAGTTCCTTTGCTGTGGCCGACATTAAAAAATCGTTTGATGACATGGCTGTTAAATATTCCATCTGGTCTCCACGGTTAATATTCATCACCTGGCTGACAGGTCCCAAACCGTGGGTTGGATATAAATTTCCATTTCGATAGTTTTCTTTTAGCCGCCACATTTCGGCATAGCCATTTTTATCGAAATTCGAATCAAGCAAAGTATGAATGTAGGCTCCTTCAGTATGAACAATTTCGCCAAAAAATCCGGCGCGGGCCATATTTAAAGTAAGCAGTTCGAAAAAATCGTAACAGGTGTTTTCCAGCATCATACAATGTTTCCGGGTTTTTTCTGATGTTTCAACCAACTGCCAGCATTCGTCAATTGTTTTTGCAGCTGGTACTTCGCTGGCAGCATGTTTGCCATTTTCCATTGCGTAAACTGCCATTGGTGTGTGCCAGGCCCAGGGAGTTGTAATATAAATCAGGTCGATATCAGGGTTTTCGCACATTGCTTTCCAGGCTTCTTTGCTGCCGGTGTATGTTTTTGCCCTTGGAATTCCGGCTTTCTCAAGTTTCTGCTGAATTTTTTCAACCCTGTCTTCATATTGATCACACAAAGCAGCAATTTCAACTCCTTCAATGTGCGACATGCGCTCAACAGCGCCCGGGCCGCGGCTACCCATTCCAACAAAACCAATGCGCACCTTGTCGAGTTTAGGCGCTGCATACCCGCTCATGTTAAAAGTTTGGGCTGAAGTTTTTTCACTTGTATTGTTAACCGAAAAATTTTGGATTACCGATGCATTTCCGGCAAAACCTGTTGCAATTATCCCCGACCCAATTAGCGATTGTTTCAGGAAATTTCTTCTGTTTGATGACATATTTTAAATTTTTATGATTTGTTTTTTTATTCCCACTGAAAAGCCAGATAAGTGCATGGTTTTGTTCCTGAATTCCGAATGGCGTGGGAGGTTTTTGAACCCAGAAAATAAATATCTCCGGCTTCGCCCTGAAAGGTATTACCGTCTATTTCCATTTCGGTAGTGCCGTCCATCATAATTACTATTTCGGCAGGAGCATGGGTGTGGGGTTCATGACTTTTTATGTTCGGATTCAGGGTTGTTGCGTGCATTTCAATTCGGTCGGACATGGCAGATTTTCTGTCGAAAAACTTGCGGACACCACCCCTGTCGTGTGGTTGGAATTTTATTGCGTCCCAATCGAACATTATTGAACCACCTGCATTTTTCCCACGTTCTGCATTCATTGCCATTTTCGATTTGTATTTGATAATATAGTATGTTGCCCTTGAATTGCTTTTGTTTTCAATTCCGTGTTCATCGCCAGGCATAATCAAAACAACACTTCCCGGCCCCATAATTTTCTTTTCGTTATTTAGAGTTACTTCAATTTCACCCTCTTTTACAAAAACAATTTCTTCTGAATCAGCATGAACCTGGCTGCCATGCGGTGCTTTACCCGGTTCAAGCATAGTTGTGTGTATTTCGAAATTTTCGAGGTGCGTGGTTTCGCCGTCAATAAATTGTCTTTTTTCTCCTGAACTTGTTTTTTCAATTTTTGCTTTTGAAAAACTGTAAACCTTTGATTCAACCCGATCAACATTTTTTCCGTTACCCAAAAACCACAGAATAAATACAAAAGTTGCAACTGATTTCATTTTGAAAAATTTAATGTTTAAAAACCGGTTTCAAATTAAGAAAATAAATTCATTTTATCGTATTAGCAGAACTTGTCCTTTCATCGAATGATTGAATCCCTGAATGTCTTTAAAATCCGCTTTCCAAATATAATTTCCTACAGGTGCAGATTTGTTATTTTTGGTGGTTCCATCCCATTTTTTATCGGGGCTGTTAGTTTCAAAAATCACTTCGCCCCAGCGGTTGAAAATTTTCATACTAAAGTTTTGAGGATCAACTCCTGTGCTTACCGGCATAAATTCACGGTTTTCAGGAATATCGCTGTCGGGGCGGAATGCGTTGGGTGTGTAAATATCAAAAGGCAGGATTTCAATTTCCATCATCCCTGTATCGGCACATCCAAACTCCGATTCAACAACCAGACTAACTGGAAATTTGCCCAATTCGGTAAACAAATGTTGCGGGTTTTCATCAGTGGAAGTTTCTCCATCGCCAAAATCCCAGTAATAGCTTTCAACTCCGGTAGTTAAATTTGTGAACTGCAATTGCGCGTGCTCAATTATTGCAACCGGAAAATCTACGGTTAATTCCGCCAAAGGTTTTGGATGAACTTCAACCAAATTATTTTTAATAAGTGTATCGCTGCAACCCGTTAAATTCGAAAAAGCTGCGAGTGAAAAATCATATTTTACGGCATCGGGCAGCAAAAATATTTGTTCAATTCCGGTGGTCACTGTTGAATCGGTTAGCCATTTGAAATCAATGTTCCCGTCTGGTGTTGTTGCTTTGGCCATTATTTGCAAGGGTTGGCATCCTTCGGTAAAATCGGTGGAAAAGTCAAAAAGTGGTTTTCGTTTAGCGCTTGCTTCGGCCCAATCGCTTAAGCAGCCAAATTCTTCAACCTGAAGCCGGATTGTTGCAATTTGATTTTCAAGCAAAACTGTTATTGAATCGTTGCCATCGCTAATTTTTGAAGCACCTGCGAAATCCCAGCTACATAAAGAAGAATCGATATTTTGCCGGTAAAATACTTCAACTGTTTTATCGTTGCAAAAATCGGGATCGACAACAATATCAACTTCTGGGGTTGGGAATATTTTTACCATTTCATCGATTGTAAATCCAATTTTACAACCGCTAATATTATTCGTTATGACCAATCCAACGTTGTATTTCCCTGTACCGGCATAAAAATGAGTTGGATTCTGAAGATTGCTGCGTGGCGAACCATCTCCAAAATCCCATTCAAAACGAAGGTCGTCGGGCGTTTTTAATTCACCCGAAAACCGGATTGTTGCCGAATCGCAACCCCTGCTTTTTTCAGTGTTCATTGTAAAATCGGGGTTGGCTCCAATTGCCAGACGAGAGGTGTCGCTCCAGCAACCATTTTCTTCAACAACCAGCGAAATTACAGGATTTGATGAAAGCACACCAAGCGAAACCCTGCGCATATTCCAGTCAACAGAATCAGCAAATGTGCCATCGAAATCCCAAAAGAAACCTGCATTTTGTGTGGCACTTCCGGCATATTTTATTTCGCGGCTGTAAGCTCCGCATTTATCGTTGGGGTTTTCATCAGCAAATTCAATTTTTGAAGAGGGTGTGTTGGCGAACCGGAGTTTAAATGTATCTCTGACAATGCAAAGATCAGGGGTTGTGAAAACATAGGATACTTCATAATTGCCCCAGTCAGCAACCTGAATTTCGGTTGAAACATTTGTTTGGTTTCTGAAAGTAAGATTCGGATTATTGGCAAACCATTCCATTTTCCCGTTTTGCTGCATGGTTTCGTCGGCGCCTTCAAACTGCAATTCAAGAATCCTGGATTTTGTTCCGCAAACAATATTGTCACCGACCATTGAAATTACGGGAACCGGGAAAACAGTCAGGTTCATTGTGTCTTTTTTGAAACAACCGTATTGATTGAACACAGCTACTGAATACTGTCCGGTTTTATTGGCTGAAATAATTTGCGAAGTTTCACCGGTGTTCCATTCATATTTTTCGTAACCACTGCCTGCATTTAACGCTTTTTCAAACGGAGCGCAATCCTGGGCATCTTCTCCAATTTCAGGCTTTTCCATTTTGCTGACCAAAATGTATATCGAGTCTTTTTGGTAACAGCCATCAGTTGTTGTGCCGGTTGCCCAGTATTTATCTTCTTTTGAAACTGAAATTTTTTGGGTTGTTTCACCTGTATTCCAAAGGTAAGTGTCGAAATAGGGGCCTGCATCCAAAACAATTGATTGCCCATCGCAAATGGGCAGTGTGTCGCCATCAAAATTAAGTCCCTGCCCGATATCGAGTACCAAATCGAGGTTGAAACCTGCGCCGTAACCATAGGATTCATAACCTCCGTAACCATAAACATAAGCCAGGAACCCGCGGTCGGGATTCAGGTTTTTGAGGGTGTGATTGCCCGGGTAAATTTCGTGCTGTGTGTATGAATAGTTCGTTCCGAGAAAGGGTTTAAAAAAGAATCCCAACGGTTCTCCATCCAGTTCAATGTTGTCTTTTTCAGAAGTGAGCACTACAATATTGACATAATAATTGGTGATTTCATGAGAATCATAAGCCACAAAAGTTGCTTCATTTTTCGACTGGCTGACAGGACTTAGTATTATCATAAAAGGGTCGCCGGTGCCATCGGTTCTCTGCGACTGGCTGAACTGTGCTACCATTATGGGTTTGTTTGCATGAATCCGGGTTGGCTGGTTAAAGCTTAGGGTAAATTCATGGTAATCACCTCCCCTGTTTAGTATAACAGTGTTACTTCCATAGGTAATTGTTGTGCTGTCTTCAGAAGCCATAACGCGGTAACGGTCAGCCTGCCGGGTTAGTAATGGAACTGCGTAATATTCCCGCCCCCAGGTTCGGAGTGGTGGAATTTGTTCAAAAAGATGATCGAAACTAGCTCCAACGATAAAAGGAACTGTTGTACTGAAATTTCCGGAATAAACAGCAACGGGTTTGTCTGATTGTATGAAACTGCCTGATAAATCACCTTGTCCGGCTAAATTATTTTGGTTAAGCGATTGTACCTGGTAAACTTCCCCTTTATTCAGAACAATATTAAATTGTACGTCGGCAGCCCGGCCACGGTCAGTAACAACCGATGGCGTTATTTCAACATTTGTATTGTCTTCAGAAGCAACAATTAAAAATTCACTGTTTCTGCCGTGTTCCGGGTCATCGTCAACATTTGGAGTAAAACACATTGTAAAATACTTGTTGCCCAACGATGGAACCGGATAAATTACCGCGACGTCAGCCGAATTTTGGTCCCAGTTTAAAGCATAAACATTTACAGGTTTTTCCGACACAAGATGTATCCCTTTTTCCTGAACCGATTCAGAACCTTTTGCTTCGCCAAGGTCGAGCGGTATTTTTATTTGAGATGAACTGTTTGCCAGAACACTTCCGGTGAAAAACGGGGTTGTTGATTTTCCGGTAAAAATTTGAAAGTTTGTTGCTTCGCTGGCGGTAACTGTAATTTCGATATAGTGTAAATTATACCTGTAGTTTCTGCCTTCCATAAAACCAAACCAAAAGTCGGTGCCTTCGGTTGACCGGTGACAAACGGCATCATCTCCGTAAACCCGGCTTGAGAAAACTGCCAACAGAAGTAATATAACAGTGAAAACTAAACGCATAATGTATCATATCGAAACCATAAAATTGGTTTTAATTTTTCAGATGTGATGATTTTCAAATGAAAAGATATGAGATTTTTTTGTTGCGCACGCACGGAAAACAAAAAAGGGAGCTTTGGGAGTTGTCTCAAACGTCAGGAACTTTTAGCTTGAAGTTTTCTTTAATAAATTGCGTTGAACTTTTCTTTTAAAACAGCTTTTACCTCGTCCATTGGTATTTCACGGCCAAGTTCCTGCTGAATTGAAGTAACGCCATAAGTTGCAAATCCGCAGGGATTGATGTAATTGAAGTAGCGCATATCGTTATTTACATTCATTGCAAAACCGTGCATGGTTACAAAGCGACTGACACGAACTCCGATTGCACATATTTTTCGGGCGCGCACTTTATGGTCAGCATCGAGCCAAACGCCGGTTGCGCCTTCCTTTAAACCTCCTTTTAAACCGTATTCGGCAATGGTTGCAATTATAGCCTTTTCCATTTTTTCGATGTATTCGCGCACCCCGATTTTGTAGAATTCGAGGTCGATTATCGGGTAGCCCACAATTTGCCCGGGTCCGTGGTAAGTTATATCGCCGCCCCGGTTGATTTTGTAAAAAGTTGCTTCAATTTTTTTAAGAAAATCTCCGGCTGCGAGCAGGTTTTTTTCATCGCCGCTTTTGCCAAGTGTGTAAACATGCGGATGTTCAACAAGCAAAAAATGATTCTTTGCCGATGGTTTTTTTGTTGCCCGCTTATCATCAGAAACCTCTTTCAACAGTTCTTCCTGATAATCCCAGCAAGCTTTGTAATCTTTTAACCCTAAATCTATGTAGTTGAAATTTGCCATAATGTATAAACAAAATAAGGTTTGTTTTAAGGGGATATCAATATTCTATTAAGGTCGAAAAAATTCAAAATAAGGTTTTTAATTTTCATACAAAGAAACCAACAAAATAGTTTCTTTTCTTCCCCCTTCCCCAAGGGGAAGGCAGGGATGGGGCTTCTCTTTAAGCATTCACATGTTCCTCCGCCCTGTACGAACTCCGCACCAACGGCGAACTTTCAACAAATTTGAACCCTTTCTCCATCCCTATTTTTTTGTATTCGGCAAAACGCTCGGGTGTAATGTATTCAACAACGGGCATGTGTTTTGGTGTTGGGGCGAGATATTGTCCAATTGTCATCACTTTGCAACCGGCTTCAAGCAGGTCGTCCATGGTTTGCAGTATTTCTTCGTGGGTTTCCCCAAGTCCGAGCATTATTCCCGATTTTGCCACTGTATAATTATTGGCAACATATTTTATCACCTCCAGGCTACGGCGGTATTTCGATGCAAAACGGATAAAAGGTGTTAATCTTTCCACTGTTTCAACATTGTGTGAAACTACTTCAGGTTTGGCATCAATTACCTGCTGAATAAGTTCCGTTTTTCCCCTGAAGTCGGGTATCAGTACCTCGATTCTTGTTTCGGGATTTACACGTTTTACCTCGGTAATTGTGCGCGCCCATATTTCAGCGCCCTGATCATCCAAATCATCGCGATCGACAGAAGTGATAACACAGTGTTTTACACCCATTATGCGAACAGACTCAGCAAGTTTTTCGGGTTCTTTTAAGTCGGGTGCAAGCGGCACACCGTTGGGTACTGCACAAAACTTACATTTTCGTGTGCAAATATTTCCCAGAATCATAAAGGTTGCCGTTCCCCGGTTCCAGCATTCGCCAATGTTAGGGCAGTTTCCACTTGTGCAGATTGTATGAAGCCCGTGCTCGTTAACCAGGTTTTTTATTTTCGAATAGTTCTCGCCTTTTGGCATTTTCATCTTCATCCAGTTCGGCAGTCGCTGCCTGTCTCTCATCTCATGTGCCATATCAGAATTTTTTTTTGCAAATGTAGGATTTTTTGAAGAAAGAAGGGAAGCAGAAGTTACAACACGGGAGTTGGGTGTAGCTGTCAATCCGGTCGCATGTTTTGCCCCTTTCCGAAAAGCGGAAAGTATTTGGTCACAAGTTCTGCGCCCTTCCGAAAACCGGAAAGCATCTGGTCGTGAGTTTTGCACCCTTCCGAAAAGCGGAAAGCATCTGGTCGCGAGTTCCGCACCCTTCCGAAAAGCGGAAAGAATCTGGTCGCAAGTTCCGCATCATTCCGAAAAGCGGAAGGTATTTGGTCGCAAGTTTTGCACCCTTCCGAAAACCGGAAAGCGTAGTATCGATAATAAATGGCTAATGTCAAAGACATATAAATTCAAATTTTAAAAAAATCTAAAAATTAAATTTATGGAAACAAAAAGATTTACTGTTGCAGATTTTCACAGTTTGGGAATTGTTATCAAATTGTCAAA
>DAOPKR010000033.1:2510-7426 GCA_035391305.1 Draconibacterium sp. | reverse complement strand
AAAGATTTACTGTTGCAGATTTTCACAGTTTGGGAATTGTTATCAAATTGTCAAAAATTTATAAATCACAATTGACAACCTCAAACCTGATAACAAACTGAACAACGACAACATTTACAACTTCTTTCTCTACTCTTTTCAACATAAATTTTCCCAACAAAACTATTCTTATGCTGAGAGTGTTATTTTTGTAAGATATTATTATTGAAAATGAAGTATTTCCTGTTCATCGTATTATCCTTTTTTGCAGCTGCCGGCGTTACCGGTCAAAACGCACAGAACCAGATTCAGACACAATCGAACCTGGCTTTTCAGTATTACAACGCCCGCGATTTTGAGAAAGCTGCCCCGCTGTTGCAACAGGTTTATGAGTTAACAAAAAACTCAACCTATTTTAAGTATTACTTAGATTGCCTTGTCCAGATGGAAAAATATGACGAGGCTGTGCAAAAAATTCAATCTGAAATTAAAAAGCAAAAGCCCGAAAAACCTGAATTGTTTGTTAACTGGGGATACATTTTAAAAGTTCAGAAAAAGGTTGAGGAGAGCAAACAGAAATATGAAAGAGCGATGGAGATTGTTCTGCCCAACCGCAACGAATATGCAATGCTGGCAAATGCATTTTTGCAATGGCAGGAGTATGAATACGCCAAAAATACCTACCTGAAAGGTGAAACAATAATGGGCACCGGAGTTTTTGATTACGAACTTGCCCGTGTTTACAGCTATTTGCGCGACTATGGCAATATGATGGAAAAATATCTGGACATGGTTAAACAGGATGAAAAACAACTGCCACGTGTACAAAGCGGTTTGTCATCCTCCATGCGGCTTGATATCGACGATGAAATGCTTGATACTTTCAGGGAGCAGGTTTTGAAAAGAATACAGGCAAATCCCGAAGTAATTGGCTACAACCGTTTGCTGATTTGGTTTTTCCTTCAGGAAAGCAAGTTCTCTGCGGCTCTGCGCCAATCAATTGCCCTTGATAAAAGAACAGGACAGGAAGATGCGCAAATAATACAGCTGGGTTACATGGCGCTGAATAACCAAAAGTATGATGATGCCCAAAAAGCTTTTGATTATCTTATTGGAAAAGGCAGTGAAAATCCGTTTTACGCACAATCATTTGCTTTGAAAATCCATTCTTCCTATTTGCATTTTACCAATGAACTGTCGGCAAACAGGGAAGAGGGCGAAAAAATAGCGGCTCAGTTTAAAGAGGGTTTGGAATTTCTGGGAATAAATGTGACAACTTTAAACCTTGTGCAGGAATATGCCCATTTACTCGCATTTTATCTCGATAAAAGCGACGAAGCAATTGACTTTTTAAAGCGGGCGCTTGAAATCCCAAATTTGAAACCTGAAGAGTGGGGGAGATTGAAAACCGAAATGGCCGATATTTATATTTATGACGACGATCCGTGGGAAGCAACTTTGATTTATTCGCAGGTAATTGATGGCAACAAAATGAATTCGCTGGGCGATGACGTGAAACTGAAAAAGGCAAAATTGGGTTACTACCTTGGCAATTTCGACTGGGCAAAAGCACAACTCGATGTTTTAAAAGCCAGTACTTCGAAACTCACAGCAAACGATGCCATGGAACTTTCACTGCTGATTGGAAACAATCTTAATCTTGATACAACAGCCATTCCGTTAACCATGTTTGCCCGTGCTGATTTACTTTTCTTCCAAAACAAAAATAAGGAAGCAATGGTCGTATTGGATAGTTTAGCAAAGATGTATCCGCACCATTCTCTTGTTGACGATATTCTTTTCAGAAAAGCGAAAATTGAAATTGAGCAGCAGGATTATAAAACAGCAGCGCAACACCTGGAACAAATTGTAAGCGAATTTAGTTACGATTTGCTTGGCGACGATGCCACTTTTATGCTTGCAGAATTGTATAATTATAACCTCGGGCAGCAGGAAAAAGCGAAAGATTTGTATAAAGAAATTCTAACACGCTACCCGGGGAGTGTTTTTATTGAAGAGTCGCGTGAAAAATATCGTCAATTGCGGCAGGTTTACCCCGATAAAGTGATTGAAACAGATCAGCAGGATTTGCTTTTGAGCGCCCCCAAAGAAAATGAGTTCTAATAAAAAAGCAATAATCTTTGCAGGATTGGCCGTTTTGTTTTGGTCAACAGTTGCAACGGCTTTTAAGATTGCGCTTCTCGAATTCGACTTTATTCAACTTATATTTTATGCTTCTGCAGTAACTGTCGTTTTACTTTTCTTTGTGTTGATTTTTCAGCAAAAAATCAGGTTAATTTTTAAACAGACCCCGCGTGAGTGGGTGTACTCGCTGGTAATGGCAGCATTTAACCCTTTACTTTATTATCTGGTTTTGTTCAGGGCTTATTCGCTGTTGCCGGCGCAGGTAGCACAGCCTTTGAATATGATTTGGCCAATAACTTTGGCGCTTCTTTCGGTTCCACTGTTAAAACAGAAAATAGGCTGGGTAAGTGTGGCCGCCCTTTTCATCAGTTTTGCCGGGGTGTTTATCATTTCTTCACAAGGCGGATGGGATGGTTTTGGCAATACAAATCCGCTTGGCGTTTCGTTGGCAGTTGGCAGCTCGGTGCTTTGGTCGCTTTACTGGATTTTTAACGTCCGCGATAAACGTGATGAAGTGGTAAAGTTATTCCTGAATTTTGCTTTTGGATTAGTTCTTTTAGCCCCGGTTGTTTATTTTTTTTCCGATTTCGAAATACAAATAAACAGAAGTTTTTACGCTGTAATTTTTACAGGGATTTTTGAAGTTGGAATTACCTATATTTTTTGGTTGAAAGCAATGAACCTTACAACAAACAATGCCAAAATTGGGAACCTCGTATTTTTCACACCGTTCCTTTCACTGGTTTTTATCCATTTTATATTGAAAGAAACCATTTACATAACTACTTTTATCGGGTTGATTTTTATTGTTGCCGGAGTTCTGGTTCAACAGTTGGATAAACGGAAAAGTTGAGAAATGAGCATTGATTACAACAAATTTGAATGATTTGGTCTTGATACTCAAATCTAAAAATCTATTAATCTAAAAAATGACTGAAAAACCACACAGAATATTGGGTATCGACCCCGGAACTACGGTTGCCGGTTATGGATTGGTCGAAATAAGGAACAAAATTCCTGTAATTTTAAATATGGGAACCATTATTCCCGGCAAATTTTCGGATCATTATGAACGGCTAAAATATCTGCACGAACGGGCATTGTTTCTTGTTAAAGAATATCAACCTGATGTTATGGCTTTGGAGGCTCCGTTTTATGGGAAAAATGTGCAATCCATGTTGAAACTCGGTCGCGGACAGGGTGTAATTATGGCCGCGGCACTTTTACATGGAATCCCGATTTTTGAATACGCACCACTTTTGGTAAAACAGGCAATTACCGGAATGGGGCGCGCTTCAAAAGAACAGGTTGCCTATTTCCTGCAAAAAGTTTATCATTTAAACGATCTCGAAAAAAGCCTCGATGCCACAGATGCCGTTGCCGTTGCCATTTGTCATTTTATCCAGCTCGATAAACCGCAAAAATCAAAAGAGTTTAAAAACTGGAGTGATTATGTGAAAAAGAACCCGGGGAAAGTGAAATAGGTTTTATTCCCTGAAAACTTCAACTATTTAATTATCAAATTATCAGGATTTTGCCTGCAATCCCAAACAGTATGTACAATGATCATTTCTGACGTAACTTCATAAAATAATATGAATTTGCCAACAATTAATCCCCGGACATTTTCGAAATCTGTTTTTAACCCGATTTCCGGTTGTTTTAAAAGTAGAAATAATTCTTTTTTAAATTTTTTGTAAAGCTTAATCGAATATATTGAGCTCTTGTTCCTATTTGTGTAATAATCAAGTATTTCAAATAGTTTAATTTTGGCTCTGTGTGACCAGACTATTTTGAGTTTAGCCATTTTTCAAATTCATTATCCAGATCAACTTGTTCAAGAAAAAGTCCAATATCTATCTCTTTTTTTGATTCGAATATTTCATTTTTTTGCAAAGAAGTCAGGGTAAGTGTGCGTGACTTTATTTTGGAATCGAGAATAGTTTTAATAGCTGCTAAGAATTGCTCATCATCAATTTCTGCTATTCTGTGCACAAGTATTTTTTTTAATTCAATTGCTGTCATTTCTTCATGATTTTCAGAATGTAAATATAGGCTTTTACAATAAAAGGGTTGAAAAGTTTCGGTTCAAATTCATTTGTCATTTAAAATTGATGCTAAAAATAAACCTGACCGCCCATTAAGCAGCCAGGTTTATTTTTTATGATTTTCAGAAAAATTCGTTTTTTCCAGGTCAATTTTTTAGAGTACAACCCCTATTTCAGCAATCGAGCTGAAAGCGCTGTTGTTAACTTCGCGCAGCGTTGTAATTTTAAAATAGCGCATTTTTACTGGTTTGTCGAATATTTTTTCCTGCCGGTCCTCGTAATTCCAGAAACGGCCTTTTTCAACAATTGTTTCCCATTTTTTTCCGTCGGCACTAACTTCAAAGTTGTAGCTTGCGATCCGCCCGTTGCTCCCGTCCTGTCGCGGTAAATAATAAAATCCTTTTACTTCCAAAACCTCTTTCATGTCCACTTCAACAAAATGAGGCTGAACACAATTGTTGTCTTCCCAATCCGAGTGCCAGATGGTTTCGGCACGGTTGTCGATTGCCGATTTTGGACCTTCGCCCGGATAACTGCAATCGGCTTTGGCAGTCCATTTTTCTTTACTGATTTCAAAGATTTCAGAAACCACGGTGCTTTTTGATTTTCCGGCAACTTCGGCAAAAGCAGAAACTTTTCCTCCTTTTTTCAAAACAAAGGGTTTGTTGTATTTCATAGGTTTCCCATCATTTATAGTATAATAAACTGTTGCATTTTTATCTCCCAGGATTGAGATTTTTCCAT
>DAOPKR010000033.1:0-2410 GCA_035391305.1 Draconibacterium sp. | reverse complement strand
GGGCGAAAGAAATTCAAACGTGGCCCCTGTTTCATCATTTCAGTTCCTTTTAACAGGTACGAAGAAATTATCCCGGTTTTTGGATCAATTGTCAGTTGGAAATTTTCACCGTAAGCCAACATTTCATCATTTTCAAGCTGAACTAAAACTTTATCTTTATTTTCGATAGTTGTAAATTGCATTGCTTTCGCCGGCAACTCAAATTCTTCCCAGGCCTGTTCATGCCCGGCATTTACCAATCCTTTACGTACTTTTTGTGTAAGAGAAAATTTAATAACATAAACCTGCCCTGCTTTTGGATTTTGCAAATCAGGAATGTTAACAGTGAATGTTTTTTCTGAAAGAGGTTCAACATTCAAATCGGCAACCGTTCCGTGAGCAACAATGCCTTCGGCGCTTTTTATTGTCCACGAAAGATTAAATTCATTCAGATTGGTAAAGAAATATTTATTGCGGATTTTAAATTTTCCGGTTGTCAAATCAAGCGCTTCAATTGCAATATTCTGATATACTTTTTTTGTTTCCCAAAGTTGCGGGTTTGGTTTGCGGTCGGGATTTACAAGGCCGTTCAAACAGAAACTGTTGTCGCTGGGTTTGTTGGTTCCGTAATCACCTCCGTAAGTATAGTACATTCGGCCTTTGTTATCAACTTCGCGTAAACCCTGGTCCACCCAGTCCCAAATGCAACCGCCCTGCAAAGCCGGATATTTTTCAATGGCGATCCAGTAATCCTGCAATCCGCCACAACTATTTCCCATGGCATGGGCATATTCGCACATAATTAGCGGGCGTTCAGGATTTCCTTCGGCATAGCGAATCAAGCCGTCGATACTCATGTACATTGGGCAAACAATATCAGTGTGAGCTTCTGTTCCGGCACGTTCGTACTGAACCGGGCGTGATTTATCGCGTTCTTTTATCCACTTTGCATTGGCAACAAAATTTATCCCGTCGCCGGCTTCATTTCCCAGCGACCAGGTTACGATACAGGCGTGGTTTTTATCGCGTTCAATCATACGGATTGTGCGGTCGAGGTGCATGGGTCCCCAGGCTGCATCTTTTGCCAGACTTGCTTCACCATAACCCATTCCGTGTGATTCTATATTTGCCTCGTCAATCACATACAAACCATACAAATCGCACAATTCGTAAAATTCCGGATCGTTGGGATAATGGCAGGTGCGAACTGTGTTTATATTGAATTCCTTCATCAACTGAATGTCTTTCAGCATCGATTCGCGTGTAATGTAGTGTCCAAAGTCAGGATCATGTTCGTGGCGGTTGACACCTTTTACATACACAGCTTTTCCGTTTACCATAAACTGCCCGTTTTTAATTTCAGCAGTTCGGAAACCAATATTTTGCGAAAGCGCTTCAATGGTTTTTCCATTTGCATCTTTTAAAACAATCAGCAATTTAAACAGGTTTGGCTGTTCTGCCGACCATTTTTCCGGGTTTTCAACTTTGGCATCGAAGTTAAATTGACCGGTTTTTTCGCTGATGTTTGAAGTTGCCTTCATTTCAACTATTTTTTTTGTTTTGTCGAATGAAGTTACCAATGCTTCCACCGTATAATTTCCGGCATCTTTTCCTGTAAAATTCTCAACTTCAACATTCAAATTAAAAGTTCCGTTTTGATAATTTTCGTCTAAACCAGCCAGTACAAAAAAGTCGCGGACATGCACTTTTGGAGTTGCCAGAAGATAGACGTCACGCTCAATGCCGCTGATCCGCCAAAAGTCCTGACATTCCAAATAACTTCCTGTACTCCACCTGTAAACTTCCAATGCCAGCGTATTTTCACCGGATTTTACATATTCAGTCAAATCGAATTCGGCAGGAGTTTTTGAACCTTCGCTGTACCCTACTTTTTTGCCATTTACCCAAATGTAAAATGCCGATTTTACGGCGCCAAAATGGATTGCAATCTGTCGGCCATCCCAATTTTCGGGAATTGTGAAATTGCGGCGGTAACTTCCCACGGGGTTGTACCCTGCCGGAATTTCTGGGGGAGTTGGGTGTTTTTTCACAATCTGCCAAAACGGATAAGTTGTGTTTACATAAATTGCTGTGTCGAAACCCTGCCGCTCCCAGTTGCCGGGTACTTTAATATCGGCCCAGTTGCTCACGTCAAAATCTTCCCTGTAAAAATCAACAGGGCGTTCCTCGGGGTTTGAAGCAATATTGAATTTCCAAACTCCATTTAACGAATGAAAATATGCCGATTGATTTGCGTTATTTTCAAGCGCCAGTCTTTCGTTTTCAAAAGGTATAAAATTGGCGTGTGGCGCAGTGCGGTTAATGTTGAAAACTGCGGGATCTTCCCACTCTTTTTTGCTTTGTCCGAATACTGTAACGAAACTTAGGAGAAACAGGAACGATAATTTGATTTGTTTTATCATGGTTTTTA
>DAOPKR010000032.1:0-38414 GCA_035391305.1 Draconibacterium sp. | reverse complement strand
GCATCATTACCATCAATGGTTACAACATTCCATCCCCAGGCTTCATATTTTTTTGCGGTATCTTCGCCTGTTACTTCGTCGGTATTTGTTGAAAGCTGAATGTCATTTGAGTCATAAAACATAATCAGGTTACTCAAACCCAGGTGACCTGCAATTCGTCCGGCTCCCTGCGAAATTTCTTCCTGAACACCGCCATCTGAAATAAAAGTATAGGTTTTATGACTCATCCAATCGCCAAAGCGTTCTGCAAGAAACCGTTCTGTAATTGCAGCACCAACAGCCATTGTGTGTCCCTGTCCAAGTGGACCAGAGGTATTTTCAACTCCGCGCAAAACGTCAACTTCAGGATGCCCCGGAGTTACGCTTCCCCACTGGCGAAAATTGGCTAAATCTTCAATGCTGTAAAAGCCAGCTAACGAAAGTGTTGCGTACAACATTGGCGACATGTGGCCGGGATCAAGAAAAAACCTGTCGCGGTTGATCCATGTCATATCCGATGGATCGTAATTCAAAAACTCGGTAAACAAAATATTTATGAAATCGGCGCCGCCCATTGCACCACCCGGGTGCCCGGATTTTGCTTTTTCAACCATCGCTGCTGCCAGAATTCTTATATTATCGGCAGCTAAAGTTTCAATACCTTTATTCATTTATTTGTAAATTTTTATTTCGATTGAATAATTCTAACCATAAAAATTCCTTCGATTGCCAGCAATTTTTCTTTAATTGATTCATCGATGACGGGTTTGTCAACGTCGATAATATTGTAAGCAATATCTCCGCGTTTTTTATTCAGCATGTTATCAATGTTTACACCGTTTTCACCAAGCACTGCGGAAATCTGGCTAACCATGTTTGGTATGTTTTTGTTTGCCACAATAATCCTTGCTTCGTTGTGCATTTCCATTTCTGCATCGGGGAAATTTACTGAATTGACAATGTTGCCATGTTCCAGAAAATCTTTTGTTTGATTTACAGCCATTATCGCACAGTTTGTTTCCGATTCGGAAGTTGAAGCGCCAAGATGAGGAATTGATATTACCTTATCCATTTTCAATGTTGTTTCATCCGGAAAATCGGTTATGTATCCAGCAACTTTTCCTTCAGCAATTGCATCAGCAAGATCGGCATTGTTCACTAATCCGCCCCGGGCAAAATTCAAAATGCGAACACCATTTTTCATCATTTTAAATTTCTCTTTATTTAGATAGCCTTTGGTTTCGGCAGTTTGCGGAATATTTATCGTAACATAATCGGCTTGAGAGAGCAATGGTTGAATTCCTTCTACCCATGTAACTTCGCGGCTCAGTTTCAAAGCTTGTTTAACTGACATATACGGATCAAAACCAATAACTTTCATTCCAAGTGAAGTAGCTGCGTTGGCAACCAAAACGCCAATTGCACCCAGCCCAATAACAGCAAGGGTTTTACCCTGAATTTCATTTCCGGCAAAATTATTTTTTCCTTTTTCAACCAACGCAGGAACCTGGTCGCCCTGACCGATAAGTGTTTTTGCCCAAATTACAGAGTTGATAATGTCGCGCGAAGAAAGTAACAAGCCTGCAATTATTATCTCCTTAACTCCGTTGGCATTTGCTCCGGGAGTGTTGAACACCACAATTCCTTTTTCGGTGCATTTGTCAATTGGAATATTGTTTACGCCTGCACCCGCGCGGGCAACTGCTTTTAACGATTTTGGCAACTCCATGGAGTGCATATCGAAACTGCGCAATACAATTGCATCAGGACCTGGTAATTCACTTGCAATTTCATAATTGCTCAACGGAAAAAGATTTAACCCTTCGGTATCAATTTTGTTTAACGTTTGAATCTTGAACATTTTGGTTTACTTTTTAAACGGTGGTTGTTATGTGATACTGTCTGCCGACAAATATGAAGATTTTATCTAAATCAAAAAATCAAAAGTAGCTTAATTTATCAATATGAAATTAACATTAACACAGTAAGATATAGTTTGAAGCAAGTTAAATACGTTGAACCCTGATGGTTAATAATTACACTTTCAATGCTGAAATTTGTATTTATTTGAGATTGTTAAAAATAAAAAAACCAGTTTCAAAATGAAACTGGCTTAATAACCTTCAACTACTAACCGATTTTATAACCCAAAAAATATGAAGTAATAGTTTTTAAACTATTTACTTTTTCAATAATCTGGTGCAAAGAAAACAAGAGTTGTAAAAACGGAATGTAATTTTTGTCACACAAGATCGGCGAAATAGATAAAATTTCTTGAAAGTTTAATTTTACCGTCTTTCTCAAGTTTTTTCAACAGGCGTGAAACAACTTCCCGCGAGGTGTTTAACCGCAGCGCCAAATCCTGGTGAGTTTCGTTTAAAATTGTTATGCCTGATTGTTTATACCTGTCAACAAGATATTTTACCAATCTTTCATCCAAATTTAAAAATGCTATTGAATCTATTGTATCAATTAACTCGCGGAACCGGTTTTGAAACGATTGCATCACAAATTGTTTCCAGCCGGGATATTTACAAATCCAGTTGTCGAGCATTTCAACTGGCAGCATAATCACCTTGGTTTCTTCTTCGGCTACCGCTTTTATCGTACTTGTTAAATTGGTCATGCAACAGGTCAGTGACATCGAACAAACTTCATTTTGCTTCAAATAATAAAGTAAAAGTTCGTTGCCATCATCGTTGTTTCGCGTTATCCTGATTAATCCTTTTAATACAATTGGAAAACTCGTAATAAACTGGCCTTCACGAATCAATACCTCGTTGGGCTGAAAAGTTTTGGGAACTCCAATTTGAAGTATTTCCTGTTGTAATTCTTTTTCCAGAAAATTATATTGATTACTAAATAATTCCATTTATCAATTCATCACTGTTTTTCACCTGTTATTGGTGCTTCTCCCTGGTTTGATGATCCGGTGCCTTTAAATTTTTTCCCATCCACTTTAACAGTAACTTTAACAAGGTCATTTTCGGTTTTGATTTCCATGTAAAGATTGTTTTCTGCTTTCAATTCAATCTTTGTAATTGGAATTGTGTAACCGTCACTTGTAATAACATCGCCGGTCAGATTTCCATCTTTTTCAACAAATTTAAATACCCCGTTCATGTCGCCCTGATCGGTAATAACACTGTATTTCCAGCTTCCGGTTAACTGTTTTGAATCTAACTGTGCAAATACAGGAATTGCAAAACATACTGCAAATAAAAGAATGAATAATTTTTTCATAAGTTCTATTTAAGTCGGCGATTATTTATTTTGTTTTTCTCCAGTTACAACAAATTCGCCCTGGTAGTTTGAGCCGTTTCCCCTGAATTTGTTCCCATCCACTTTCAATGTAACTTTAATTAAATCATTATCCAGTTTAATTTCAAAATAAAGAACATTTTCAGGTTTTGATTCGACTTTTGTAACCGGAAAAACATCGCCTTCGCCAGTTACAACAGCAACTGTGAGTGCGTTTTCTTTTTCAGCAAAAGTTAAAGTGCCTGTTAAAATCTGGTCGCCGGTATCAACTTTGTATTTCCATGTTCCAACAACCTGTTTCGTATCCAGCTTTGCAAATAGGGGTAATGCAAAACTTACTGCAATTAAAAGAATGAATAGTTTTTTCATGATTTCAGATTTTAAGTGTTTATTGAATAGTAATTTTATTGCCTGCAATTTCAAAACTTACTTCATTAATCCAGCCCTTTCCTCTAAATTTTTTGTGATTCACAATCAAAATATATTCAATTGGAACATCGTTTTCGCGAATTGCGTTAAAACACAGGGTTTCATTTTTTTTGTTGACTTTTATTTCAGTGAGTCTGGAAACTCTTCCATCCGACTGAATATTTTCACCATTTAATTCCCCGTTTTTCAGGGTGAAAACAAACCATCCCTCCAGTTGTGCATTATAAAGCGAAATTTCATATTTCCACTTTCCGGCAATTTGTTTTGGTTTTAAGTGTGCCGAAGTTACGGTAGAAAGTGTCAGCACAAAAAGGAAGATGAAGAAAGTTTTATTCATGAAAATAGTTTAGTAAGTATTGAAAATTTTGTTTTTAAAAATAGTCAATACTTATTAAACTAACGCGGGGTTTTTACAAAAAAAGGTATTAAAAAAGGAAACAAGTTTTATTCAAACATGTCCTTCATTTTCTCGAAAAATGATTTTTCTGAATCTGATGGTCCTTCAAGAAAACCCGGTGAACCGAGTAGTTTTTCCATTGTCCGTCTTTCTTCGCTGTTAAGTTTTTTCGGAATCCAAACATGGATACGAACCAAAAGGTCACCTTTTCCATAACCGTTTACATCAGGGATTCCTTTACCTCGTAACCTTAATATTTTCTCAGGTTGTGTACCGGCATCAATTTTTACCTTTACTTTTCCTTCGGCTGTTGGAATTTCTGAAGTTGTACCGAGAGTAATTTCCGGGAAAGAAAGGAAAAGGTTATAGATGAGGTTATTTCCATCCCGAATCAGTTCAGGGTGTTCTTCTTCAGCAATAACAACAAGCAGGTCGCCGTTAATTCCGCCCCTTCTTCCTGTGTTTCCACGTCCCGAAACATTGAGTTGCATTCCCTCACCAACCCCGGCCGGTATTTTAATGCTGATTACTTCTTCATCGCGAACAACACCTTCTCCTGCGCAATTGTTACACTTGTCTGTAATCATTTTTCCATCACCCTGGCAAGTTGGACAGGTTGAAGTAGTTTGCATTTGCCCAAGTATTGTATTTGCAATCCTTGTAACCTGTCCCGACCCACGGCAGGTTCCGCAGGTAGAATATGCCGTACCGTTTTTTGCGCCTGTTCCATTACAGTGGTCGCAGGCAATATATTTTTTTACTTTTATTTTCTTCTCAACGCCTTCAATAATTTCCTTCAGATTAAGCGTTACCTTTACGCGCAAATCAGAACCGCGGCTGACTCTTTTTCCTCCTCTGCCTGAACTTCCTCCAAATCCTCCGAATCCGCCAAAATGACCGCCAAAAATATCTCCGAAAGACGAAAATATATCTTCCACATCACGGAATCCTCCACTAAAACCACCACCTGCTGCACTGCCAACTCCGGCGTGTCCGAACTGGTCATAGCGCTTCTTTTTGTCGGCATTACTTAATACTTCATATGCTTCAGCTGCTTCCTTGAATTTTTCTTCAGCTTCAGCATTCCCGGGGTTTTTGTCGGGGTGATATTGCAACGCTTTTTTGCGATATGCTTTTTTTATTTCTTCGGGTGAAGCACTTTTGCTTACCTCCAAAACTTCGTAATAATCTCTTTTCGCCATTTTAACTGATTAATCTGTTATTCTCCGATTACTACCTTGGCAAACCGGATTACCTTGTCATTTAACGTGTATCCTTTTTGCACCACATCAACTACTTTTCCTTTTAGTGTTTCATCGGGGGCAGGTATTTTTGTTATTGCTTCATGCAGGTCAACATCAAAATCCTGATTAATTGCATCAATTTCTTTTATGTTGTTTTGTTTAAGGAATTCATTGAATTTGTTGTAAATCAGCTGTGTTCCCTTTTTTCCGGCATCCTCGTCACTGAGGTCCTTTAACAGAATTAGCGCCCTTTCAAAATCGTCAACAACAGGAAGGATTTTCACAAGCACTGATTCTCCGCCGGATTTAATCAATTCCGCTTTTTCCTTCATCGTGCGCTTGCGGAAATTATCGAACTCGGCCTGTAATCTTAAGTGTTTGTCTGTTATTTCGGCAAGTTTTTCACCGAGTTCCTGTAACAGAACTTCATTTTTGTCTTTTTTCGATTTCATTTTTTTGTTTGCTGGCTCTTCATTTTGGCCGGTTTCATTTTGGTCAACAGTTTGTTCTTCAACTGTAATATTATCTTGTGTTTCTTCCAAAGTCACTTCTTTTTCCTGTTTTTTATTATCCTTGGTTGTCATTTCCAGATCGTTTTAATTTCAAAAAGAGTAATAGTTTTTGTGTTTTAATTTATCTGTTGCCACTTATCAAAAATATTGCCAGGCAAATATAAACGACAAATTGACACCCATACATATCCGATGAATGTCAATTTGAATAGTTCAGAAATATTTTACAAGTGAAAATATCTCGGAAGTCAGTTTATTTTAAATATTTCTCAATAGCTGCTTCAAGTGCCGGACCACGCAAATTAGTTCCAATAATTATACCATCACCATCCAGCAAAAAATTTGTTGGGATACTGCGCACGCCATAAATCGCGGCATGTTTCGAATTCCATCCCTGCAAATCGCTTATATGGTAGGGCCAGCCAAGTTTATCTGTTTCAATAGCTTTTTTCCAGTCGGCTTCAGTTTTGTCGAGCGATGCTCCAAAAACAGTAAACCCTTTGCCGTTTGTAAATTTTTTATCCTTGTATTTGTTGTAAGCAGCTACCACATTTGGGTTTTCCCTGCGACAAGGACCACACCACGCTGCCCAGAAATCCAACAGCACAAGCTGTCCTTTCGTATCTGAAAGTTTAATTGTTGTCCCTGACGGCGATTTGCCCGTTAATTCAGGTGCTTTATCTCCAATGGCTGTTCCTATTTTTGGCTGCGCCAATAATAATCCGGCAGCAAATACTACAATTGATAGTGTAAAAATTAACTTCTTCATTTTTATTTTCTCTTTTTTAATTGGTTTCAATAACGTTTTTAAACTGATAAAAGTTTTAAATATAACGGTTTGCAAAATTAATTAGTATCTCTTGAAATTTTCGCTCCAAGTTGGTTTAATCTGTCGTCAATACTTTCGTAACCACGGTCGATTTGTTCAATATTCTCAATCACACTTTTGCCTTTTGCCGACATTGCAGCAATTAATAAGGCAATTCCGGCACGGATATCAGGCGAACTCATTTTGGTACCTCTTAAATTATGCGCCCTGTTTAATCCTATTACTGTTGCACGGTGCGGGTCACACAAAATTATCTGGGCGCCCATATCGATTAGTTTGTCAACAAAAAACAGGCGGCTTTCAAACATTTTCTGATGAATAAGTACACTGCCTTTTGCCTGTGTTGCAACTACAAGCAGAACACTAAGCAAATCGGGTGTTAATCCGGGCCAGGGTGCATCTGAAATCGTCATAATCGAACCATCAATATATGATTCAATTTCGTAATGTTTGTTTCCCTTTACAATCAGGTTGTCGTTTGATTGTATCATTTTAATTCCCAACTGGCGAAATGAAGCCGGAATTATCCCTAAATGATCGACCCCGGCATTTTTAATAGTAATTTCAGAATCAGTCATTGCTGCCAGACCAATAAAACTGCCAACTTCAATCATATCAGGTAGGATGCGGTGTGTGCAGCCTGAAAGCGAATTTACGCCGTCGATAGTTAAAAGATTTGAACCGATTCCTGAAATTTTAGCACCCATTGAAACCAGCATTTTGCTCAACTGTTGCAGGTAAGGTTCGCAGGCGGCATTATAAATAGTTGTTGTACCCTGGGCAAGAACTGCTGCCATTAAAATATTGGCAGTTCCCGTTACCGAAGCTTCATCAAGGAGCATGTAGGCGCCTTTCAGTTTTGAAGCGGAAACAGAATACCATTGTTTTTCGATATCGAATGCGAATTTAGCACCCAGTTTTTGCAGACCAATAAAATGCGTGTCAACCCTGCGGCGGCCAATTTTGTCGCCACCCGGCTGCGGTATAAATCCTTGTCCGAAACGTGCCAGCAACGGGCCAATTACCATGATAGAACCCCGCAAACCTGATGCTTTTTTAGCGTATTCAGGACTTTTAAGAAAATCGATATTTACTTTTGCCGCATTGAAACGATAAGATCCCTTTTTAATCCTTTCAACGTCAACACCCATATTTCCGAGAATCTCGATGAGTTTTAACACGTCGCTGATTTCGGGTACATTTTCAATTCTAATGTCTTTATCCGTTAAAAGCACCGCACATAAAACCTGAAGTGCCTCATTTTTTGCACCCTGTGGTTCAAGTTCACCGGTTAATTTGCAACCGCCTTCGATTGTAAATGCTGACATTTGAAAAGGGTTTTGGATTATTTCTTTTTAAATTTCTTTTTATTTTTTGGCTTGGGTGGAATAAATGCTTTTGCGTCAACAAGCTGAATGTCTTCTTTTTTGATATTTAATTTACCCCGTGAAAGTTCTTTTAAGTCCTGAAAGATTTTCTCATCGTCAACCCCATCCTTGTTCCAGGCAACATAAGATTTTTTCATGTGGTTGGCCAGTAATTCGATTAAAACATCTTTTTCTTCGCCTTCCAGTTCCGATGTTTTTTTAATCAGCGATTCCATGATAAAACCATAATGTTTGTACCTGATATTATTGTCGGAGTATGGAACCCTGTTGGGTTTTTCCGTAAGAATGTCCGGCGTTGGCGGATTATATGGATAATCGATATCTAATTTAAAATCTGACATTATTGCCAAATGATCCCACAGTTTGTGTTTAAATTCGGCAACATCTCTTAAAACAGGGTATAAATTTCCCATTACATCAATAACCGTTTGTGCCGACCGGTTTCGTTTTTCCTTGTCTTCGATGGTAAAAAGGTAGTCAACCATGTTTTGTATATTCCTCCCGTATTCGGGAAGCGGAAGTTTTTTCCTTTGTGAATTGTAATCCATTTCCATTTTTCTTTTGATAACTAATTAAATACAAGTTGTTATATGGGATTTGTTTTTTTTGATTATTCTGCAAAACTAATTATTTCCGTGCAATACGCAATTTTTATTTATTGCCTGTACTAGCGTTTAATTTTAAGTTTTGCAAATTTCAGCAATAACTGCTTTTGTCCTGAACTGTGAAAGTAGATAGTCGCTTTTTTATTTGGCATCACACCTTCAACATTCAATACTTTTCCTTCGCCAAACCGCTGATGTTCCACAACCATTCCTGATAAAATTGCTGCAGGATCGTCGCCGGCAAACGCATTTTGTTCATCCTGTTTGTTTAACGAAACGAGTTTTTTGCCATAAATGTTTTGATGATATCCGGTTTTAAATGTTGGAGGAGCTGCAGGTTTGCTAAATTCAGTTCTTTCAGTTTGCGAACTAAATGAGTTTCTGTTTCGTGTGTTTTGCTGAAATCCTGAAATATTCGATTGATCGAGAAATTGTTCATCCAGCTCTTCCAAAAACCTGCTGGGCGAGCAAAAATCAAGGTTTCCCCAACGGTAGCGTTGGTTTGCGTAACTGAACCAGGCATTTTCTTTTGCGCGGGTCAAAGCAACGTAAAACAGCCTGCGTTCCTCTTCAAGTGCTTCTTCGGTTTGTTTTTCTCCCTGTCGTTGCGACGGGAAAAGATTTTCTTCCATTCCCACAACAAAAACATTTTTGAATTCAAGTCCTTTGGCAGAATGAACTGTCATTAAAGCAACTTTGTCGCGGTCTTCATCTTTTTCATTATCCTGATCGGTGAGCAGGGCAACGTCTTCAAGGTAGTTTGCCAAACTTGCCGGTTCTCCGGTTTCAAGTGCGTTGAGACTGAATTCCTGGATACCGTTGAGCAACTCCTGGATATTGTCGAAACGGCTCACTCCTTCAGGCGATTTGTCGTTGTGCAGTTCTACAAGAATTCCCGAATTTTCGGCAATTATTTTAGCGGCGTTGAATGCATCGTTTACTTCGAGTACCGATTTGTAATTTTGAATAGTATTCCTAAATCCTGCAATTTTTGTAACCGTCCCTTTGTTTAAGCCAATTTCGTTTTTCGAATCCAGATCTTCAATTATTTTCCAGATTGAAGTTTCGGAGTCAATTGCAGTATTTTCAAGTTTTTCGAGGGTTGTTGCGCCAATTCCACGGACAGGGAAATTTATTATTCTTTTCAACGCTTCGTTGTCAGCCGGATTGATTGTCAACCTGAAATAGGCCAGCAAATCTTTGATTTCCTTGCGCTGGTAAAAGCTCAACCCGCCATAAACTTTGTAGGGGATATTTCGTTTTCGCAAGGCTTCTTCAAAAATTCTTGATTGTGCATTTGTGCGGTACAAAATGGCATAATCAGCGTTTTTATAGTGGTCGCGCAACTGGGTTTCAGCAATTTCCTGAACTACCATAAAACCCTCTTCGTTATCTGTTAATGCCGAAAATATTTTTATCGGTTTACCCCTTTCATTTTCAGAATAAACTGTTTTGCGAATTTGTTTTTTGTTTTTTGAAATGATGCTGTTTGCCGCGTTAACAATTGTTTGGGTTGAACGATAGTTTTGTTCGAGTTTAAAAATTTTATGATCAGGGTAATCACTTTTAAAATTCAGGATATTTTCTATTCGTGCACCCCTGAAAGAATAAATACTTTGCGCATCGTCGCCAACCACGCAAATATTATTTGTTTTTGATGCCAGTTTTTTAACAATCAGGTACTGCGCATAATTTGTATCCTGGTATTCGTCAACCAAAACGTAATCAAATTTTTCGTGGTATTTTGCCAGTATTTCGGGGTAATCGCGGAAAAGGATATTTGTTTTAAGCAGCAAATCGTCAAAATCCATCGCGCCCGAAAGGAACGAACGTTTTACATATTCCCTGTATATTTCGGCAATGGCGGGCATTCTCATGTTTTTATCAATCAGCCTGATTTCGTTGTGGCCGGCATAAACATTTGGAGTAATCAAATTATTTTTTGCCATTGAGATCCGTGCCGCAACTGTTCCGGGTTTGTATGTTTTATCGTCTAACCCAAGGCTTTTAATAATAGTTTTGATCAGGCTTTTGCTGTCGGAACTATCATAAATCGTAAAGTTGGAGGGATAACCCAGAACTTCATGTTCGGAGCGTAAAATGCGGGCAAACACACTGTGGAATGTGCCCATCCATAAGTAGCGGGCCATTTTTTCGCCAACAACAGTTGCAATTCGCTCCTTCATTTCGCGGGCAGCTTTGTTGGTAAAAGTGAGCGCCAAAATGGTTGAAGGCCGCACGCCCTGTTTTAGCAAATGCGCAATTCTGTAGGTCAAAACGCGGGTTTTACCCGAGCCTGCCCCGGCTATAATTAATGCCGGACCTTCGGTTCGTATCACTGCCTCGTGCTGGGCTTTGTTGAGTTCTTTTAAATAATCGAGCACTGTAAGTATTTATTCGGTTAAAAAAGCAAAAATATAAGTTGTTCAATGGTTTCTGTCGTTTTGTAGCTGTGTTTTATCAACAAAGTTGCAATTGAAGGAGGGTAGTTCAGATAGTTGCATGTAGTACGCAGATTGTTAAACGATAAGGTTACCCGGTAGAGAAAAGGTGCAATCAGGGAGGGTCAGTTCCCTATCCGGGCAGGTCAAAACCCTATCCGGGAGGGTCGCGGGGTTATCCGGGAGCCGGGAAAGTAAATCAGGGAGGGTCGATACCCTATCGGGGCAGCCCAAACACCTATCCGTTTTCATAAAAACAGTAATCCGGGAGGGTCATCAGGCTATCCGGGAGGGGTAAAACTCAATCCGGGTGCCGAAATTTACCTATCCTGACGGGTAGAGAAGTTATCCGGGAGGGTGAAAATTCAATCCGGGTGAAGCAATTTACAGGAAGCAACCTATTGGGTATTCTATTTTTTCAGAATATTATTCAGGCCTGAAAAAACTTCCTGAAAATTGATTTTTGTTTTCATGCAAACAATTAAATAGAAATTATACGTTAATATTGTAGCTCAAAATGGTTGTTTTTATGAATAGCAAAGCCTTTTTACTTTTAGTGATTTTCGGTTTTATGTCAATAATCCCGGGATATTTAAATGCACAAATTTCAGCACCCGGGCATTCAGGTTCCGATAAAACAAGTTATCCGGTTTTTAGCGAAACCGACAGTATTTTCGTTTTTTGCACACAGTCGGAAGGTATGGCAACCGGTGTTTTAAGGGCAAATACAGTTTTGGAAGGCACAAAAACTTTTTTGTGGGAAAAATATAATCCAGTTTCCGCAACATTTGAATTTCAGTTCTCAGAAAGTGTTACAACTTCATTTTCTGAAATAAGGGATTTGGCTGATGGTTGTTACCGTGCAACAATTACGCAGGGTGGAAATACTATAATTCAACGGGCGTGGGTTTTTAACGACTGGACCATTTCCACTGCTGAAATTACAGAATCGAATTGCGATTGGTTTAAACTGAACGGTGAATTTACAACTGCCGAACTGAAATATTATGATTTAGCCAGCAATGCCGAACTGACTTTATTTAAAGACACAAAACTTCAGTGGAAAGCAGGAGATGGCGTTGTTGCAACAGTTTTAAGCCCGCAGATTTTTAACCCGCCAACTCAAAATACCGATTACACACTCAGGGTTTACAACAAATATAATTGCGAAGGAATTTCGACGGTTAACTATGTTTCGATTGTTACAAAAGCCAAATTCACCGTTGATAAGCAGGATGGCGAAGCTCCGCTGGCAGTGACATTTACAAACACGTCGGAAAACGGAACACCCGGCGCTTATGAGTGGTTTTTCTTCCGCAACCTGGATGATATAAAAAAAGAATCGGAAGGTTCAACTGCTCCAATTGACAGCATTGAAATTGTAGCTTACGATGACAGTCCTGTGTTTACCTACGAAAATTCGGGAACATACATGGTGAAACTCGTATCGAAAAAAATAATAGATAACCAGGCTTGTGTTGATACTTTTTATCTTGAAAATTATATTGTTGCCGACACCTCTTTTATTGCTGTGCCCAATGTTTTTACACCAAATGGCGATGGCACGAACGATAATTTTGTAGTGAAGTTCTGGTCGATGAAAAGCATTGAAATTGATATTTTTAACCGCTGGGGAAAAAGAATCCACCACTGGCAAAGCGGCGATGTGCGCGGTTTTGAGGGCACCTGGACCGAAACCGTTTGGGATGGCAGGGGAATGGGCGGAAAGTATGCAAGCCCCGGTGTTTATTATTATGCCATTAAAGGTGAAGGGCGCGACGGAGTGACACGACGAAAAGAAGGGTTTTTCCACCTTTTCAGGGATAAGGATTGAAGAAACATGTTGCAGGTTGCAAGTTTCGGGATACAGGTTTCGAATTAAATTTCATATTTTGCATGTTTAAGGATGTGGTCTTTAGGTATTCTATATCCATTCGCAGAATTGGTCAATTGGAACATTTCAAATCTGATCGAATTTTCAAAAACAATTCATCGCCATTTTGATCAGAAACATTGAAAATAGTTTCCGGGGAAATCTGGTATTTATCAAACACTTCATTTAAAACCTCTTCGCGGACAGATAAAAGTAAATTGCTTTTTGAATGAAAAATGATTTCATGTAAAGATTTATGCCAACCTTTTTCTTCGAGTTCAAGTTTACCAATTTCATCAATTACGATAAATTTGGCATCATTTATTCTCAATGCAGCTTCTCCCGATTTTAAACCTTCAGCATAAATAAAATATTTGCCAATGCGTTGCTGAGCGCCATCGCCAAACGTTCTGAGGAATCTTGCTTTTTCATTTGCCGATACATTTAAAATATCGTAGCCGGTTGTAATTTCATTTTCCAATATTCGTGTTGTTACAATTCCTTCAACTCTACAATTCTCCATTTTCAATTTTGAAACAATTTCCCTGATCAGACTTGTTTTTCCCGCCCCGATTTTTCCTGTTACTATGTATATTTTCCGGTTAATATTTTGATTTTGTCTAATCTCAATCAGCCGGTTTTCAGCATAGTTTATAAAATGCTGAACAACTATTCCGGGGTGTTTCAGTATTGTTCGAACTTCGGGGGTATTTGCAATCATTGCAGGCAGGCTGTCCAGCGAAAGTTCGAGCGCCAGCGGCAGTTGCTTAAAATAGGTTCTGGCGAAATAAGTTCTGATTTTTGGGTTGTAAAGTTCGGTGCCCAGAACAGTAAATCCCATTATCAGTACAATTGCGCGGAGATTCATTTCAACGCCAATTAAAATGGCGCTCAAAATTGAAGTTGATTCAGATTGTAGCCGGGAAAAAACAAATGCCGTGACCATCGTAATCAAAACAAAAAAAATCCAGAGCCGTGGACGGGCAATTTGTCTCAATGCGCGTTTATATCGAAATGCCCAGATTAATGCTATGGAAACAACAAGTACCGACCAAACATAAAAATTAATGCGGCCAATTAATAACAGTGAACCTGCTATTAAAATAATATTGAATATTAACCAAAAGAGTGAATAACTGAAATCGGTATGTTTTTGCTTTTGTTCAAAATTTGAATTTGATGGTTTTTTAAGTTGGTTAGTGATAATTGGGTTATTCAATATTCTTTTTCCCGTTCTGATACCAATTATGGCCGAAACTGCCCCGAACAGCGCATATAAAGTCAGCAACAAAACAATAGGCGCCCAAACTGCGTCGAACTTTAAATGCAGTTGTTTTTCGGCATATTGCATAAGATTGGTATAAACTTCAACAATATTGTAACCGTAAAAAATTATGAAATTGAAGATTTTCTGAAATAAATTCCACGACATGGCCAGCGCTGCACCCAAAATGTAGCCTGGGATTGTTCTTCCCAAAATGCGCACTGACAATTCCAGTAATACCGATTCAGTGAAAATGGCAATCATTGGTCCGAAAATTACAGCACTTGGCGACATGGTTTTCAAAAGCGCACAAATGACACCGGCGCGCCAGAACAATCCATTTTCCTGCCATTTATAATTTGCCGAAATAAGAATAATGATTGCAATTGCAGTTAATATATTGCCGCTAAACGGTATTCTGAGGTTGTGCAAAAAACTTCCGAGCACTATTTCGGACGATGCCCAAATAGTCCCCAAAATGGAAGCCTTAATCCACTTTTCGTTTAAATGTTGAATCTTCTCCATTAAATCAAATATTATGAACTGGAGTTTTATTCCAGAAACTGTTCAATTAAGGAATAAAAAAACAAAATATTATTGAAAATACCGGGTTTAAAAGATATTCTAGTTGGTCGTTTCCATGGGTGGTTCTTTAATTTGAATGTCATTTTGAGTTGGAAACAGGTTAAACTCGTTGCCAAACATAGCCAGATATTCAATGCTGAATGCCCGGAAAGTATAACTTACAGGCAATAAAATTATTGTGCCCACAAATGGGATCATAATTAGCAAAAGCCCAATAAAACAAGTCATTACTGATATAAATAGTACTGCAACCGCAACTGTAATATACAGCGCAAAAACAAAAAGTCCGTAAACAACAAAACTGCCCATATTATGCACTGCCAACATAAGGAATTTTGACCACGCGTGTGTTGCGGAAATGCGGTATTTAAACATGATTGGCACCACAAAATCGTTTAAGAAAAGCGTAATATATCCGTTTAGAGTCAACAGCCCAATCAATGTTAATATTATTCCAACTACAAAGCCAAAGGCTGCTTCTTTGGGGATCAGTTCGTTATGAATATTTTTAAATACTCCAAAACAGTAAATTAAAAATAAGATGAACATGACAAAAACCAGCGCATCATAAAAAAAACTCCACCAAAAAAGTGAGTTGCCCTGTTTTCTGTATTCATTCCACGGAAAAATAATTTCATCGCGATCATGCACAACATTATATAAAAACATAAACTTTCCACGCGAATTAAGCCGGCTTAAAACAATGGCAATTGATATCAGTAACAGAATCCCGGTTATTATCAATGAAAACCAAAATGGATGAGAAATCAGCCACTCCCAAGCAGTTTCGGGAAAATTAAAAAATTCGTCCCAGTTGATTTCTTTAAAGTTCACTCCTGAGTTTCTGCCACCTCCGCCGCTGCCACTGCTGCAGTCAGCCAATCCGGCAAGAAAAGCTGTGAATCCTACATTTATCCATTTTGAAGGTTCGAAAGGCTGGAACAGCGCTTTTTTCGTTCTTTTGATACCATTTGTCAGGGGCAGGCTGAAATTGGCATTCATTGTATAGGTTTTATAAGAAAAAACAATTTACGAATAAATACCAATAATCAGAAATCAATTTTTACTTAAAATAAAACCCCGATCCGTCAAATGACGAACCGGGGAATTTGATTAGATATAAAGGATTAGAAAAAAATATTTATTCTTCTTCCTGCTCTTCAGCATATGCTTTCAGCAGTTCTTCCTGAACGTCGGTAGGTACTTTTTCATAGTTGTCATAAACCATGGTAAACATACCTCGACCACCCGTAATTGAGCTCAGAGAAGTAGTGTATTTGTACATTTCTTTCAAAGGAACTTTTGCGGTAATTTTTTCGAGCCCTTTTTCCGAACCCATACCCATAATCATTGCACGGCGTCCCTGCAAATCGCTCATTGCGTCGCCCATTCTGTCAGATGGTACCCAAACATTGAGATTATAAATAGGTTCAAGAATTTTTGCACCTGCATTTTTAAATGCTTTGCTAAAAGCATTCCGGCCTGCAAGCCTGAAAGAGATTTCATTGGAATCAACAGGGTGCATTTTTCCATCGTAAACATAAACCCTGATATCGCGTGCATAAGAACCGGTAAGCGGACCTTCTTCCATTTTTTCCATAATACCTTTCATAATTGCAGGCAGGAAACGCGCGTCAATCGAGCCTCCTACAATGCAATTCAGGAAAACCAGTTTACCTCCCCATGACAACTCGTGAACCTGTTCTTCGCGGATTGAAAGTTTTTGTTCCTTGTCGCCAAATTTGAACATTTTCTTAGGTTCAACACCTTCTTCAAAAGGCTCTATTATTAAATGTACCTCGCCAAACTGGCCTGCACCGCCTGATTGTTTTTTGTGGCGATAATCAGCCTGGGCTGCTTTTGTAATCGTTTCGCGATATGGAATTTTTGGTGCAAAAGTATCAACTTCAATTTTATAAACATGGTCAAAATACCATTTCAGTATATTTAAATGATATTCGCCTTGTCCCTGTACAATCAATTGTTTCAGTTCTTTTGAATACTCAACGATAAATGTTGGGTCTTCGAACCTGATTTTATTTAGAACTTCACCTACTTTTTCGTCATCCGAATCATTCTTCGCTTTCATTGCAACAGTAATGCGGGGAAGCGGGAATTTTATAGGTTGAAATTTTGTGTCAGCGTCTTTAACAGTGAGGGTTTGGTTGTATTTTGTCTCCTTTAGTTTTACTGTGCAGCCAATGTCGCCGGCAACAAGTTCTTCTACTTTTTCGCGGTTTTTACCTGCCGAAACAAATATCTGCGAAAGGCGTTCCTTGTTTCCGGTTGTAGTGTTTATTAAATCAAGCCCCTCAGTAATTTTACCCGACATTACTTTGAAGTAGGTAATTTCACCAACATGCGACTCAACAGAAGTTCTGAAAACAAACAGGCAAGGTTTTCCTGATTCGTCCATTTTTACTTCCTGACCACTAATAACAGGAATCATTTTCTTTTCGTTTGGAGCCGGTGCAATGTTGCTGATAAATTCAAGTAAACGGCCAACTCCAATATTTTTCTTTGCTCCGGTGCAGAAAACAGGAATAACACTGCGATCCAACATTCCAAGTTTCAGGCCTTTGCGTAAATCATCTTCGCTTAATGTACCCTGGTCGAAATACAGTTCCATCAATGATTCTTCGTTTTCCGCGGCCATTTCAACCAACTGGTTGTGTAATTCTTCTGCTTTTTCTGTTTCCGAAGCCGGAATGTCCAATATCTCCGGTTTTCCGCCATCTTTGCCGTATTTGTACATTTTCATCTTCAAAACGTCGATTATTGAAGAAAATCCCGGGCCGGCATCAACTGGATATTGAACTACAGTAACTTTATTACCAAATAAATTTTTGCATTGTTCAAGTGACGATTCATAATTTGAATTGTCATGGTCTAACTGGTTGAAAACAAGTACCAATGGAGTATGCATGGTTTCAGCATGCCTTGAAGCGCTTTCTGTTCCGGCTTCTACACCGTTTGTTGCATTAATTGTTAAAAGTCCCAATCCAGTAACATACAATGAAGAAACAACACCACCACAAAGATCGTCCATTCCGGGAGCATCGATAATGTTGATTTTTTTGCCATTGTATTCGGTATAAAGAATTGAAGGATAAACCGAATTTCCATAGTCCTGTTCAATTGGGGTGTAATCTGACACTGTGTTCTTTGCAGTTACTTCACCCCTGCGATTTATAACCCCACCCTCGAAAAGCATAGCTTCTGCAAGGGTGGTTTTCCCACTGCCGGCATTCCCGATTAAGGTAATGTTGCGGACTTGTTCCGTTTTATAAACTTTCATTTTTATTGGTTTTTATTTGTTTAAAATCTCCTTTTTTCCAATTTTTTTTGAGTAAGGCCACCAAAAATAGTAATAATTTATTAACAATCAAGACCACGTAAAACAGTTGAAAATGTTATGAAAAACATGTACTAAATAGCTTTCGGTTAATTGTGTGTTTATGAGCAAATTAGTTTCAAACTTAAAGGTGAGATAATTTCAAATCATTCTAAATAAGATGATTAACAGTGTGAGTGTTATGAGTTTATGTAAATAGTAATTAATTTTTCGGATGGTAAAGGCAGAGAACTGAGGTATAAAATTGATTTTATTTTACATGGTTTTCCTGTTTGTTTTAATCTTATTTAGATTGATTATAAAAAAAGACAGGTAAATTGAATGTAAAAAGAAATATTAATCTACATTTGCATCAATTATGTGATAAAAGTCACGTTTCTGAAATTATGAGAAATTCTTCTGACATAAAAATGGTTTCAATGACATGCACAATGATGTGGATGTGTTGTAATTTTTCAATTAACAGAAGGTCATCGAAATAATAATTCAGAATTGAATATGGACAAGAGCCCTTCTGTTAAAGTCAGGAGGGCTTTTGTTTTTAAATAATTGAGGCAGGAACGAAGTGGTGTGATAAGTAATATGAAGCAAACGGTCAATAAAAGAAAATCGAATGAGAAAGGTTACAGGAGTGTAATGAAAACCATTTCATGGCGCGCACTTGGAACCATTGATACAATTGTTATTTCATGGATAATTGTGGGTAATTTTCATTTTGCACTTTCTATTGGCGGGGTTGAGTTATTTACAAAAATGTTTCTTTACTTTTTTCATGAGCGGCTTTGGGCACGAAGCAGTTTTGGGCTTGTGAAGGAATCACCTGTTGAATATGAAATTTAATAAGCCTGTTATGATGAAAAAGAACTTTCTTCCCATATCAATTGATATTTCAAACCAAAAAATACTGATTATTGGTGGTGGTGAAAGTGCATTTAAAAAGCTAAAAATTTTGCAACGGTTTGATGCCGAAGTTGAGGTTATTGCCCTAAATGTTTGTGACGAAATCAAACAATCGGGGATTAATTATGTTGAAAGGAAATATGAAAAAAAGTTGTTGAAAGGTTATTTAATGTTGTATTCGTGCACCAATGATTTTGAACTCGACAAACAGATTCTGGCAGATGGAAAAGAGATGGGTGTTTTGGTTAATATTCATGATAAACCCGAGTTATGCCAGTTTGTTTCGCCAGCCATTTACAAGAACGGTGACCTTACTGTGGCAGTAGGTTCAAATGCCAGAAACGTTCACGAATCCATTAGAATTCGCAATGAAATTCAGGAAATTTTAAAAACAAAAAATTATAAAATTGATTAGTACGAATGAAGACAAATCCGTTAAGTGAGAAACAGTTGTTGGCTTTAAATGAACTGACAAAAGAAATTACGCCTGAGCAAATTATTTGGTTGAGCGGGTTTTTGGAAGGAAAGTTCTCGGGTTTTGGTTCGGGTGGAATTGCTGTTGTAAACGGAGCAAGTGTAATTGCCGATGTTGCAGCAGATGCAGGCCAGACCGGGTCGAAAATCAATCTTACCATTTTGTACGGTTCTGAAACTGGAAATTCGAAAACCCAGGCCGAAAAATTGGCAGAAAAAGCCTCTTTTAAGAATATAAAAGCTACTGTTTACAGTATGTACGATTATAATTACAAAAAGCTAAAAGAAGAAGAAAATGTTGCAATAATTGTTAGTACTCACGGAGAAGGTGACCCACCAGACATGGCTGAAGATTTCCACAAATTTATTACAGGAAATCGTGCACCAAAATTACCGAACCTTACCTATTCGGTTTTGGCACTTGGCGATAAATCATATAAATATTTCTGTAAAACCGGCGAAGATATTGATGCAGGTTGTAAAGCCGCCGGTGCTTTCAGGTTGACACCGCTTGTAAAATGCGATGTTGATTATGAAGAAAGCGCCGAAATATGGATGAACAACTTTTTACTTAACCTAACACCCGTGCAATCGCTGGCTGAGGCTCCTTCTGCAACTACAAAAACTGCAGAACTTACAAAAGTGGTTGAAGCACAAAATGATTTGGAGTTCTCAAAAAAGAATCCATACATGGCAACAGTGCTTGAGAAAGTCAAAATTACGGGCCGTGATTCCGATAAGGAAGTTTATCATTTGGAACTTTCGCTTGAAGCATCCGGAATTACTTATGAACCGGGTGATTCGGTGGGTATATTTACCAAAAATACTGAATCACTTGTTAACCAGATTATCGAAAAAACAGGATTTAATCCGGAACAAAAAGTTGATATTAAAGTGGGTGAAGTGTCACTTTTTGATGCGCTTACATTTCATCTTGAAATAACTATTTTAACATTCGATATCCTTCAGAAATATTTTGAACGCACTCAAAACAAAGAGCTTGGAAAATTGATGCGCGATGATAAACTACTCGATGAATATTTATACGGACACGATGTTTTGGATTTGCTTGAAGATTTTCCCTTTGATTGGAATATCAATAAATTCGTTGAAATATTAAGGCCGCTGCCACCGCGGTTGTATTCCATTTCATCAAGCATGGAAAGTGTGGGAGAAGAGGTTCATGTTACAGTTTCAGTAGTTCGCTACGAACGGAAAAACAGGTTGCGCACCGGTGCGTGTTCTTCTCATTTGGCCGATAACATTGAAATTGATGATCAGATACCTATTTACATTGAAAAAAATCCATTGTTTAAACTTCCGGCAAACGGATCGAAAATTATAATGGTGGGCGCCGGAACGGGAATTGCGCCTTACCGGGCTTTTATGCAGGAACGTGAAAGCAGGGGAATTGAAGGAAAATCTTGGTTGTTCTTTGGTGACAGGCGATTTAATGCTGACTTTTTGTACCAGATTGAATGGCAAAAGCTCCTCAAATCGAAACACCTCGAAAAAATGGAAGTCGCTTTTTCCCGCGATCAGGAAGAAAAAATTTATGTTCAGCACAAACTCATCGAAAACCAGAAAGAAGTGTATAAATGGATTGAAGAAGGCGCATATTTCTATTTGTGCGGCGATATGCGAAACATGGCCAAAGATGTAAACAAAGCATTACTTCAGATAATTCAGAATGAAGGAAGAATTAGTGCTGAAAAAGCGGCAGAATACGTTAAAAAACTTAAAAAGGAAAAACGATTACAGACTGACGTTTATTAAAACCGCCTCCCCGATACTTATTGAGAGAAGAGTTGAAAAATTGTTTATGTGTCTTGATACTTGATACTTAAATCTTAAATCTATAAATATAATGGACGATACAATAAACTGGGATGTACTTTCGGAAGTTGAAAAATTAAAGTATGATAGTAACTATTTAAGAGGTACTTTACTTGAAAGTTTGGCCGATCCGATAACGTGGGCAATTTCTCCGGGAGATACGCAGATTTCAAAATTTCATGGCATGTACCAACAGTGGGATCGCGACATTGACAAAGAACGCAAAAGTCAAAAGCTTGAACCTGCTTTTTCTTTTCTCATCAGAGTGCGCGTTCCGGGAGGTGTGGTAACTCCTGAGCAGTGGCTCACAATGGATTCGCTGGCAGATAAATATGCAATCGGTACATTGAAAATTACTACCCGTCAAACTTTTCAGTTGCACGGTGTTTTGAAAAAGAATTTAAAAACTACCCTGCAAAGCATCAATAAAAGTTTATTGGACACAATTTCTGCTTGCGGCGATGTTAACCGAAATGTGATGAGCCATGCCAATCCTGCCGAATCACCCTTTTACCCTGAAGTGATTGAAATGGCAAAAAACATTGGCAACCACCTTCTGCCCAAAACCCGTGCTTATCATGAAATCTGGCTTGACGAAAAACTTGTTGCAGACAGTAAAACTGAGGAACCCATTTATGGCGATCGTTATTTACCCAGGAAATTTAAAATTGCAGTCGTTATTCCGCCCAACAATGACTGTGATGTTTTTTCGCAGGATTTGGGTTTTATTGCAATTGTAAATGACAATAAAATTGTTGGTTATAATATTGTAATAGGTGGAGGTTTGGGCTCAACTTTTGGGTTGCACGAAACTTATCCGCGACTTGGTACTGTAATTGGTTCCTGCACTCCCGAACAGGTTATTGATGTTGCCGAAAAAGTTGTTATGGTGCAGCGCGACAACGGCGACAGGCAAAACCGCAAACTGGCCCGTTTTAAATATACAATCGACAGAAATGGAGTTGACTGGGTGAAAGCCGAAATTGAAAAATATTTGGGTTACAAATTACTTGCAGAAGTGCCTGTAAAATTTGAACGGAACGGAGATAGTTACGGTTGGAAAAAAGGCACCGATAATAAATGGCACCTCACTTATTTTGTTGAAGGTGGCCGGGTTCGTGATTTGGAAAATCGTAAAATGAAAACTGCTTTCAGGGAGATTGCAACTATAACCGATGGAAATTTTATCCTCACCGGCAATCAAAATGTAATAATAGCAGGTGTTTCCGATTCAGTTAAAAAGAAAGTTGATGCAATACTGAAATTGCACAACGTATCTCCAACTGAAATTTCGGGATTGCGCAAAAACTCAATTTCATGTGTTGCGCTGCCTACCTGCCCGTTGGCTTTTGCCGAAGCTGAAAGATATTTACCTGATTTAATTTCTAAAATCGATATCATTTTAAATGAATTTGGTTTGTCGAAAGAAGAAATTGTGATCAGAATGACAGGTTGCCCAAATGGCTGTGGCCGCCCGTATTTGGCCGAAATTGGCTTGATTGGAAAATCTCCGGGATATTATAATTTGTATCTGGGTGGAAGTTTCGAAGGTACACGACTCAATAATTTATATAAAGAAACTATTCAGGAAGATGAAATTCTGAAGGAATTACACACGGTTATAAAAAATTTTGCTGAAAACCGTTTGGAAAATGAGCATTTCGGTGATTTTACAATTCGGCAGGGATATGTAGCCGAAATAAAAGAAGGGAAAGAATTCAGACATTAAGATTCCTGGGAAAATCCATAAAAATAAACGTGATGAGAAAAACAGTATCAATATTGGGATGTGGATGGTTGGGAACGGCGTTGGGAAAAAAACTTTTGGCAAAAAGATTTATTGTTAAAGGTTCAACAATAACAGCCGAGAAAATAAACGAACTCGAAGTTACCGGAATTCAGCCTTTTTATGTGAAAGTTGGACCTGATTCGATAGAAATGGATTACGCCGCTTTTTTTAATACCGACGTGTTGCTAATTGCTCTTCCGCCCCAGCGAATAGAAAATATTGAAGAGATTTTTCCGAAACGAATAAACCAGGTAATTCAGTTTGTTGAAAAACTGAAAATTAAAAAAGTGATTTTGATTTCCTCAACTTCAGTTTTCGAAAATTGCAATATCACAGTTCGTGAAGGCGATGAAGGTAATCCAAATAAACCTGCCGGCAGGGCACTTTTAAAGGCCGAAAAAATGCTGATGGATTTACCTGATACGAAAACCACTGTTTTGCGTTTTGGCGGATTAATTGGTTACAATCGCAATCCCGCCAGATTCCTGCTTGGTAAAACCGATGTTTCGGCAAACACTCCTGTTAATCTTATTCATCGTGATGATTGTGTAAAAATTATTACCGAAATAATTGAAAAAGATATTTGGGGTGAAATTTTTAACGCCTGCAGTCCGGGGCATCCAACGAAAAAAGATTTTTACACAAGGGCAGCAAAAATTGGAGATTTACCAAAACCTGAATTTGTTGACAAATATGAAAATTACAAAATAGTAAACAGCGATAAGCTTATAGAAAAATTGAATTATAAATTTCAATACCCAAACCCGATGGATTATTTAAAAGAGCTTGAAGAATGGGCATATCGCATTTGATTTCGATTGTTGGTGCAGGGCCGGGAGATCCGGAATTGCTTACATTAAAGGCCGTTGACAGGCTGAAAAACGCTGATGTGATATTGTATGATGCTTTGGCAGGAAATGAAATTCTTGACCTTGCAAAGCCCGGTGCAGAAAAAATTTATGTGGGCAAACTGCATAATGACGGTCAAAACCAGGTAGATAGGCAAAACAGTATTCATGCAAAATTTCTGAAATTTTCAAAGCAAAATAAAACTGTGTTGCGCTTAAAAGCCGGCGATCCCATGATTTTTGGACGCGGGGCTGAAGAAGTACGTTTTTGCAGGGAAAATAATCTTAATTACGAAGTAATACCAGGTGTTACAGCCGGAATTGCTGCGTCTGCCTTTTTTGATATTCCATTAACTGAAAGAGGGAAAAGCAGTTCTCTTCTTTTTTGTTCAGGACAACGCGAAAACGGTTGTTTCTCAAATATTGATTCAATGGCTCATGTTTTAAATTCAGGTTCGTCGGCTGTAGTTTATATGGGGCTCAATATTTTGGCAGATCTGGCTTGCGCCTTGATTAAAAATTCAGTTGAAAGTTCAACTCCCGTTCAGATTTTAAGCAATATCTCACGAATGAATCAGAGTATTTGCTCAACTACTCTTGGCAATGTTTCCACTTTTCTTGAACAAAACGAACCCGATTCGCCTGCAACAATTATTATTGGAAAGCATGCAACGCAAATTTGAATTGTTATCTTCGGTTCTTTAAAACTTTTCAATGGAAAAAAATAAATACTGCTGCCGGATTTTCCCCATCATTCTTTTGTTAATTTCTTTAATTCCTGCGCTTGCAATCTGGTATTTCGACGAGGGAGTTCATTCTTTTTCGTTTCTCACCAACAAAAACGAAATCTTTAATTTTCTTGGAACCGTTTTGTTTATCTCCGTAATTCCAATCGGTATTTTTTACTGGTTAAACGATAAGGAAAAGTACCGGTCGCAGGCAAAAATAATTTCGTTGCTTGGGTTTTTACCGGCTATTGGGGTGTTGGGGTTTATTCTTTTGTAAAACAAATCTTGTTGATCAGGTAACCGGAAATAATAATTCAGTATCGTCTGAAAGCTTTTGTTCAATTCAAATAAAAATTACAGATGTTGGTTGTTATCAACATTTTCTAATGCAAATGGTTGGTAGATAAAAATGAATTGTTTAAAACCAACCATTTAAAAGGTGAAACAGAATTAATTCAAATTACTATCTTTCGCCATCAAAATTTGACTATGCCAAAATTTCCAAATTATCTTCAACCTGATGCTGGTGATTGCAACTCAGGTTTTATGTTTGAATTAGTTAACTTTGGGCAACATCAAAATATAAAGAAATGAATGCCGCAGAAATAAAATTGGAATTATTCAGGAAAATAGATCGTCTTCCTACTGAAGAGCTTGAAATTTTATTTAATAACATCTCAACATTTATTAATGCTTCATCAAAGTATAAGTTATCAGACGATGAGCGAAAGGGAATTGATATTGCCTTGGAAGAGAGTGCAAAAGGAAATGTATTTTCATCTGAATCGGTTGTGGAAGAGGCGAAACAAAAATATCCCGGATTAAAGTTTGAATGAGAAGGATTATCTGGAATAAAGTTGCAAAGTCAGATTATTTTGAGAACATTAATTATCTTCTTAAAAATTGGTCAGAAAAAGAAGTTCAGAAATTTATCGATGAGGTAAGACACATTGAATTTGTTCTTAAAAAAGGAAATGTTGATTTTCAGGATATCAATTACAGGGGTGTAAAACGTGTGGTCTTGAGAAAGCAAATAACTTTATTCTATAAAATCAATGACATTGCAGAAGTTGAATTTTTAAGATTTTGGAATAACCATAAAGACATCAAAAGATTGAGGTTTTAATATATAATTTAAAGATTTATATGCCAAAGTTTCCACATTATCTTCAACCCGATGCGATGGACTGCGGACCAACCTGTCTGCGGATTGTGGCAAAACATTTCGGGCGGCATTTTAATCTGGAAACTTTACGCAATCTTACCTGGAAAACCCGCGAAGGTGTTTCGCTACTCACAATCAGTGATGCAGCCGAAAGTATTGGCTTTCGGTCTCAGGGCGCAAGGTTGGCAATCGATAAATTGTTTGAAATCCCGCTTCCGGCAATTATCCACTGGAACCAATATCACTTTGTAGTTTTATATAAGGTAAAAAAAGGTAGAAAAGGAATTGAATTTTTCATTTCTGATCCTGCTCATGGACTGGTTGTTTATAATAAAGAAGAATTTTTAAAATGCTGGGCCTCCACTGAACAAAATGGCCAACCCGCAGGAATCGCATTGCTCCTCGAACCAACAGCAGAATTTTATAAAGAGGAAGGCGAAAAAGTGAATAAAACCGGTTTCAGGTATTTACTCTCTTATTTAAAGCCCTATCGTAAACTCATAAATCAGCTGATACTTGGGTTTTTCACAGGTAGTATTCTTAGTTTACTTTTCCCGTTTCTTACACAGGCAATTGTAGATGTGGGTATCACTACCAATAATTTGAGTTTTATCGTTCTTGTTTTGGTAGCACAATTGGTTTTAACTGCCAGCCAGACTGCGGTGGGTTTTATACGAAGTTGGATAATGTTGCACACAAGCACCCGAATCAGCATTTCACTCATTTCCGATTTCCTTATAAAACTGATGAAACTTCCCATCCGGTTTTTCGATACAAAGCAAATCGGTGACCTTCGGCAACGTATTGAAGATAACGACAGGGTTCAGTCTTTTTTAACCGGAAGCCTTGTTAGCATGTCATTTGGCATATTTACTTTTGTTATATACAGCTTTGTAATGGCTTATTATGACTGGACAATCCTGTTGATTTTTTATTTCGGCAGTGCTTTGTATGTTTTGTGGATTGTGTTGTTCCTGAAAAAAAGAAAGGAAATTGACTATAAACATTTTAATGTAGCCGCGGCAAACCAAAGTAATGTTTACCAGTTGATTACCGGAATGCAGGAAATAAAACTCAACAACTGCGAAAAACAAAAACGCTGGGAGTGGGAGCGGATTCAGGCCAGGCTTTTCAGAATTAATGTGAAGGGTTTAATGTTGAACCAAAATCAACAGGCTGGCTCTCTTTTTATAAACTCAGTTAAAAATATTCTCATTTCGTTTATTGCGGCCAAAGCTGTTGTTGAAGGAAGTATGACTTTGGGTATGATGATGGCGGTACAATATATTATAGGTCAGCTAAATGGTCCGATTAATGAATTTATCGGATTTATGCACGCCGGACAGGATGCAAAAATCAGCCTCGAACGTTTGGGTGAAATCCACAACAACGATGACGAGGAAGATGCCAATTTGTATAAAAATTATGAATTACCTGAAAACAGGGGTATCTCAATACAAAATCTTGCATTTCATTATGAAGGGCCAAAATCACCAAGGGTTTTAAATGATATTAATCTTATAATTCCTCAGAATAAAATTACCGCAATTGTTGGCGCCAGCGGAAGCGGCAAAACCACACTCATTAAAATGATACTTGGGTTTTACCCGCCAAACGAAGGAAAAATTGAAATTGGTGGAATTAACCTCACTCAGTTCAGTATGGAAATGTGGCGCAGTAACTGTGGCGTTGTAATGCAGGATGGGTTTATTTTTTCTGATACAATTGCAAATAATATAGCGGTCGGCGAAGACCATCCAAATAAAGAAATGTTGTTTAATGCGGTTAAAATGGCCAATATTCTTGATTATATTGAAAGTTTACCCTTGCGTTATAACACAAAAATAGGGCAGGAAGGAGCCGGTTTAAGTCAGGGGCAAAAACAACGTATTTTAATTGCCCGCGCCATTTATAAAAATCCGGCATTTTTGTTTTTCGACGAGGCAACAAATTCGCTCGATGCGAATAATGAAAAGGTTATTGTTGAAAATCTGAATGAATTCTATAAAGGAAAAACTGTTGTAACAGTTGCTCACCGTTTAAGTACCGTGAAAAATGCCGATCAGATTGTTGTATTGGAAAAGGGTGAAATTGTTGAACGCGGAACTCATAACGAACTTGTTGCAAAACGGGGAGAATATTATCATTTGGTGAAAAATCAGTTAGAACTTGGAAATTAGTAAATGTCAAATTCCAATAAAATAGAAATCCGCTCCGACGAAGTTCAGGAAATAATGGGAACTCCGCCAAAATGGATAATCCGTTGGGGAATAGTTATTATTTTTCTTGTCGTTATGATATTACTCGCTGGCAGCTTTTTTTATAAATATCCCGATTTGATTCAGGCGCGGATTACAATTGTGTCCGAAAATCCGCCAATTTCGGTAGTTGCCCGCTCAGATGGTAAACTTGACAAGATTTTTGTTCTCGATAAGCAAAAAGTTGAAGCAAATACAATTCTTGGAATTATTGAGAATCCTGCAAACTACGAAGACGCTTACGAATTAATTGAGTTTCTCGATTCTATTCAAATCTTTTTTACTCAACCCGAGTTGTTTAACGCATTAAAATTTGAAAAGGAATACAGTCTGGGCCAGAATCATGCTTTTTATTCTGCGTTGGTTAGCCAGCTCCGCGAATATCAAACTTCGGTAAGTTTTAATACATTCGAACAAAGAATCAGGTCTCTCGAAAAACAGGTTATCGATTATACAAATTATTATGAAAAACTCAGGCAGCAAATAGCAGTTTTAAATGATGATTATGTGTTGGCATCAAGCCAGTTTCATCGTGATTCGGTTTTACACCTGCGAAAAGTAATGTCGGATGTTGATTTTGAAAAATCGGAAGCAGCAATGTTAAAGCAGAAATATGCATACCAAAATGCAATGACAAATCTGGCCAGTACGCAAATCACAATGAATCAGCTTAAGCAACAAATTCAGGAACAAAGAGTACTGAATTCAGAAACCAATAACAAATTATTAGCTGCCTTAAAAGAAAAATATGATAATCTTGTGAACCAATTAAAAACATGGGAGCAGAATTTCGTTTTAAAAACTCCAATTGCCGGGCAGGTAACTTTTACAAATTTCTGGAGTGCCAATCAATTTGTTTATTCAGGAAATGTTGTTTTTACTGTCATCCCGGAAAATGAGCAGAAAATAATTGGAAAAGCTACTGTTCCGCTGGCCGGTGCCGGAAAAGTTGAAGTTGGGCAGAAAGTAAACATCAAACTTGATAATTACCCGTACATGGAGTTTGGATTACTTGAAGGAAAAATAAGTAACATTTCAATGGTGCCTGTAAATTCTGAAAAAGGTGGATATTACACCGCCGAAATAGAGTTAATCAATAAACTCATTACCAACTTAAAAAAAGAGCTTCCCTTTAACCAGGAAATGCAGGGAAATGTCGAAATTATTACAAAAGACCGCCGTTTAATAGAGCGTTTGGTTGAACCGCTGGTTTCTGTTTTCAGGGAGAGGATTTAAAGTCGGTTTCCAACTAAAACTTAACTTTATGTATTCGACGTTTCCAACAGGACAATATTCATTTTCCAGCATTCAGATTCCTCTTATCCAATTATTTCAATTTTAATTTATTGAAAAAAAAATAAAAAAAGTATTGTTCTTTTATCAGAAATAGTACTTTTGCAGACCGTTTTAAGGGGGTGGTATGTATTTCCATCACTTAAATGGTTGTTTTTAAGGATTTTTGCATACTTTTGCAGTCCATTTTTGAAAAGATTATTAACTATATAAAAAACAGGTGTTTATGCCAACTATTCAACAGTTAGTTAGGAAAGGAAGACAAAGTAAAGTTGAGAAGAGTAAATCTCCGGCTTTAGATTCATGCCCGCAACGTCGCGGGGTATGTGTTCGCGTTTATACAACCACACCTAAAAAACCAAACTCGGCAATGCGTAAAGTAGCAAGGGTAAGGTTAACAAACGGTAAAGAAGTAAATGCTTACATTCCGGGAGAAGGACACAATCTGCAGGAGCACTCAATTGTGCTTGTTCGCGGAGGCAGGGTAAAAGACCTTCCGGGTGTTCGTTACCACTTAATTCGTGGTGCTCTCGATACCGCAGGTGTTGCAGGACGTTCACAACGTCGTTCGAAGTATGGTGCCAAAAGGCCAAAGGACAAAAAGTAGGAATTAAAAAGTAGTTAACAAGTTATTACAGTGGTTTGGTTGAGTAAGTAGATCTCCCTTTTTGTCTTCCGGAGAAAAGCTGAAGACCGCCTTAGGGCAGCCAATTTAGATAACACTAAAAAAAGTAAAATGAGAAAGTCGAAACCAAAGAAGAGACATTTATTGCCGGATCCAAAATTTAATGATGTTTTGGTGACTCGGTTTGTCAACGATTTAATGTTTGATGGTAAAAAATCAGTTGCTTACACTGTTTTTTACGATTCATTGGACATGGTTGAAAAAAGAGTGAAAGATACAGAGTTATCTCCGCTCGATGTTTGGAAAAAAGCATTGGAAAACATTACTCCTGCTGTTGAAGTAAAAAGCCGCAGGGTAGGTGGTGCCACTTTTCAGGTTCCAATGGAAATCAGACCCGAAAGAAAAGAATCTATCAGTATTAAAAACATGATTTTATTTGCACGTAAACGTTCAGGTAAATCAATGGCTGATAAATTGTCTGCAGAAATTGTTGCTGCTTTCAATGAAGAAGGTGGTGCGTTTAAGAAGAAAGAAGATACCCACAGAATGGCAGATGCCAACCGTGCATTCGCACACTTCAGATTTTAGTTTAGCAATATTTACAGGATTAGAAATTAGGATTAGAAAAATTATAAGATGGCTAAACAAGATTTGAATTATACCAGGAACATTGGTATTATGGCACACATTGATGCCGGAAAAACTACAGTTTCGGAACGTATTCTGTTCTATACAGGATTAACACACCGAATTGGAGAAGTGCATGATGGTGCTGCAACAATGGACTGGATGGAACAGGAGCAGGAAAGGGGAATTACAATTACCGCCGCTGCTACTACAACATTCTGGAAGTATAAAGATATTGAACATAAAATTAATATTATTGACACTCCCGGTCACGTTGATTTCACAGTTGAAGTTGAACGTTCATTAAGGGTTTTAGACGGCAGTGTTGCCTTATTTTGTGCTGTAGGCGGTGTCGAGGCTCAATCGGAAACCGTTTGGCGTCAGGCAGAAAAATATGGCGTTCCGCGTATTGCGTTTGTAAATAAAATGGACCGTTCAGGCGCCGATTTCTTTAAAGTTTATGGTGAAATTAGAGAAAAACTAGGTGCTAACCCAGTCCCAATTCAAATACCAATTGGTGCCGAAGAAAAATTCGAAGGCGTAATTGATTTGATTGAGATGAAAGCAGTTCGTTGGTATGAAGATGCCAATAAAGGTACAAACTACTTACTCGAAGACATTCCTGCCAGTTTAGAAGAACAGGCATTAGAGTGGAGAGGTAAATTGGTTGAATCGGTAGCTGAAGTAGATGATGCTCTTTTAGAAAGATATTTCGATGATCCCGAGTCAATCACCAAAGAAGAAATGCTCGATGTAATTCGTAAAGCAACTATCTCAGGAGTTATTATTCCTATGATGTGTGGCTCGGCATTTAAAAATAAAGGTGTGCAACGCTTACTCGATTCAGTTTGCGCATTTCTTCCAAGCCCGCTTGATAACGGACATGTTACAGGTATTAATCCATGGACTGAAAAAGAAGAAACCCGTAATGCTGATGTTGAAGAACCATTGGCTGGGCTGGCTTTTAAAATTGCTACCGACCCATTTGTTGGCAGGCTTGCATTTATAAGGATTTATTCAGGCCGGATTAATGGAGGAGATATGGTTTTAAATACCCGAACCGGTAAAAAAGAACGTATCTCAAGACTTTATCAGATGCATTCCAACAAACAAAATCCTAAAGATTTTATTGAAGCAGGTGATATTTGTGCTGCAGTAGGCTTTAAAGATATTCGTACCGGAGATACATTATGCGATTTGAAAAACCCAATTGTTTTGGAAAGCATGGATTTTCCGGAACCGGTAATTGGTATTGCAATTGAACCAAAATCTCAAAAAGATATCGATAAACTTTCACAGGGTTTATCAAAGCTGGCTGAAGAAGATCCAACTTTTCAGGTAAATACCGATCCTGATTCAGGGCAAACAGTAATTCGCGGAATGGGAGAACTTCACCTTGAAATCCTTATTGATCGTTTACGTCGTGAGTTTAAGGTTGAATGTAATCAGGGAGCTCCGCAGGTTGCGTATAAAGAAGCAATCAGCCAGGTAGTTGAACTTCGTGAAGTTTTCAAAAAACAATCTGGTGGCCGGGGTAAATTTGCTGATATAATTGTGAAAATTGAACCTGCCGACCCAGGTGTAACAGGCTTGCAATTTATTGATTTGGTTAAAGGAGGTAGGATTCCAAAAGAATTTATACCACCTGTTCAAAAAGGTTTCGAAAGTGCATTGTTGAACGGTCCGTTGGCAGGATTTCCTGTCGATAGCCTTAAAGTGAGTTTGCTTGATGGTTCATTCCACGCAGTTGACTCAGATCAGCTTTCATTCGAAATTTGTGCACGCCAGGCATTTAAAAGCGCTGCTTCTAAAGCAGGCCCAAAATTGCTTGAGCCTATTATGAAAGTGGAAATTGTAACTCCAGAAGAATATATGGGAGATATCATTGGCGACCTAAATCGTCGTCGTGGTGAAGTTTCGGGGATGGAAACCAAAGGAGGGGCAAAAGTTATCAACGCAAAAGTTCCGTTAGCCGAACAATTTGGTTATGTAACTGTGTTGCGTACTTTATCATCAGGTAGGGCAACTTCATCTATGGAGTTTAGCCATTATCAGGAAGTGCCTAAAACGCTGGCTGAAAAAGTACTTGAGAATATTAAAGGTAGAACTGATTTATTATAATAATTATAACAATTTCTCAACATGAGTCAAAAGATCAGGATTAAGCTTAAATCGTACGATCACAACTTGGTTGACAAGTCGGCTGAAAAGATTGTAAAAACAGTTAAAACAACTGGTGCGGTTGTTAGCGGACCAATTCCGCTTCCTACTCATCGCAGGGTTTTTACAGTTTTGAGATCGACCTTCGTTAATAAAAAATCGAGGGAACAGTTTCAGTTGTCTTCATACAAACGTTTGATCGACATTTACAGCTCAACCGCAAAAACAATCGACGCCTTAATGAAGCTGGAATTACCCAGTGGTGTTGAAGTAGAAATTAAAGTTTGATAACTAAAAAGTAGTCAAAAAATGGCTGGTATTATTGGAAAAAAAATCGGAATGACATCCGTATTCAGTGTTGAGGGGAAAAACATCCCATGCACTGTTATCGAGGCCGGTCCTTGTGTAATCACACAAGTAAAGACCGCCGAAACCGACGGCTATGAAGCGCTACAACTTGCTTATGGTGACAAAAAAGAAAAGCACACCACTAAAGCAGAGTTTGGGCATTTCAAAAAAGCTGGCGTAACTCCTAAACGTAAAGTTGTGGAGTTCAAGAACACCTACCAGAGAGAATTTGAACTTGGCGATGAAATCGATGTCAGTGTATTTCATGTAAATGATTATGTTGACATTGAAGGTGTATCCAAGGGAAAAGGTTTCCAGGGTGTAGTAAAAAGGCATAGCTTTCGTGGGGTAAATGATGCCACACACGGACAGCACAACAGATTACGGGCACCGGGTTCAATCGGAGCATCGTCCTGGCCGTCACGTGTATTTAAAGGAATGAGAATGGCAGGAAGGGATGGTGGCAACACTGTTACAATTGAAAATCTGCTCATTATCAAAATTATTCCTGAAAAGAATTTATTAGTGGTAAAAGGTTCGGTACCTGGCGCCAAAGGTTCATACTTAATGATTAGGAAACAATGGAACTAAGTGTACTGAATAAAGAAGGAAAAGAAACCGGAAGGAAAGTTACTTTGAGCGATCAGATTTTCGGTGTGGAGCCAAGTGACCATGCAATTTACTTAGATGTAAAACAATACATGGCCAATCAAAGGCAAGGAACCAGCAAATCAAAAGAACGAGGAGAAGTTTCAGGAAGTACCCGTAAAATCAAAAAGCAAAAAGGAACAGGTGGTGCACGTGCAGGTAGTATAAAATCGCCTACATTCCGCGGTGGTGGTACAATGTTTGGCCCACGCCCTCGTAATTATGATTTCAAACTGAATAAAAAAGTGAAGCAACTCGCCAGAAAATCGGCGTTAACTTATAAAGCGGCTGAAAACAGTATTTTGGTGCTTGAAGATTTTAATCTTGAGGCTCCAAAAACCAGGGAAATAGTGGCAATCAGGACTAATTTGCAAATTGCTGATAAAAAGTCACTTTTCGTTTTACCAGTCGAAAATAATAGTATATATTTGTCCTCCAGAAATTTAAAGGACGTATCGGTTGTAACTGCTTCTGAATTAAATACTTACCAGATACTTAACGCAAAAACTATAGTTATTCTGGAAGGTTCTGTGAGTAAAATAGAAGAGGCATTTAAACTTTAAGGATAGTTAAAAATGGATATTTTAATAAAACCATTGGTTACCGAAAAAATGACACAGCAGGCTGAACGGTTCAACCGTTACGGTTTCGTGGTGGAACGTAAAGCAACAAAACCGCAGATAAAAAAGGCTGTTGAAAGTCTTTACAGCGTTACAGTAGCTGAAGTGAACACTATGGTGCATGGTGGCAAAGTAAAGTCCAGATATACCAAAGGCGGAGTAATTACCGGAAAAACAAATGCTTACAAAAAAGCAATAGTTACTTTGGAAGAAGGACAAAGTATTGACTTTTATAGTAATATTTAATAGATAATGGCAGTAAGAAAATTAAAACCAGTAACACCGGGTCAAAGGCACAAGATAATTGGCGCTTTTGATACTATTACTGCATCTACGCCTGAAAAATCATTGTTAGAACCCATACGGAAAACTGGAGGTAGAAATAACCAGGGCCGTATGACAATGAGGTATATAGGTGGGGGACACAAACGCAAATACCGTATTATCGATTTTAAACGCGATAAAGACGGAATTGCAGCTGTAGTTGATTCTATTCAGTACGACCCAAATCGTACTGCCCGCATTGCACTTCTTCAATACGAAGATGGTGAAAAACGTTACATCGTTGCACCTAACGGGTTGCAAGTTGGTCAAACGATTAACAGCGGTTCAGGTATTGATCCTGAAATTGGAAATACGCTTCCTCTGGCTGAAATACCTCTTGGTACTTTGGTACACAACATTGAATTACACCCCGGACAAGGCGGTGTAATGGCTCGTAGTGCAGGTGCTTATGCACAATTGACCTCTCGTGATGGTAAATTTGCAATTTTGAAATTACCATCAGGCGAATCTCGCATGGTACTTACGTCCTGTAGGGCTACAGTAGGTACAGTTGGAAATACAGAACACAACCTCGAAAAATCGGGTAAAGCCGGTCGTTCAAGGTGGTTAGGAAGAAGACCGCGCGTTCGTGGTGTTGTGATGAACCCTGTCGATCACCCAATGGGTGGTGGTGAAGGTCGTTCATCTGGCGGACACCCAAGATCTCGCAAAGGGCTCCTTGCAAAGGGTTACAAAACCCGTTCTAAGAAAAAGGCTTCCAACAAGTATATTGTAGAACGTAGGAAAAAATAAATAGAGGAATAATTATGAGTCGTTCATTAAAAAAAGGTCCATTTATTGATTTCAAACTTGAAAGAAAAGTTTTGGCGTTGAATGATGCCAACAAGAAATCAGTAGTGAAAACATGGGCCAGAGCATCAGTAATTTCTCCTGACTTTGTTGGGCATACTATTGCAGTACACAACGGAAATAAATTTATTCCGGTGTATGTGACCGAAAATATGGTTGGTCATAAACTCGGCGAATTTGCGCCAACACGTACGTTCAGGGGCCATGCTGGTAATAAAAAGCGTTAAGGCATAACTATTAATTTTAAAAGGAAAAGAAAATGGGTGCCAGAAAAAGACTAGCAGCTGACAAAAGAAAAGAAGAAAAAAAGCAACAATATTTTGCTGTTTTAAAAAACTGCCCGACTTCTCCACGAAAAATGAGGCTAATCGCCGATTTGGTGCGCGGAATGGAAGTTAATAAAGCGTTGGATGTTTTGAAATTCTCATCAAAAGAAGCATCAAACAGGGTGGAAAAACTTCTTCTTTCAGCCGTTGCCAATTGGCAGGCTAAAAATGAAGGAGTTCGTTTGGAAGATAATGAACTTTACGTAAAAACGATTATGGTTGATTCAGGAAGAATTTTGAAAAGGTTGCGTCCGGCTCCCCAGGGTCGCGCACATCGCATCAGAAAACGTTCGAACCACGTAACAATTTACGTTGACAGGAAAGAAAATGTTGTTGAAGAAAATCTTAATTCGTAATTCATGGGACAAAAAGTAAATCCGATTTCTAATCGTTTGGGCTTCATTAAAGGATGGGACTCAAACTGGTTCGGTGGCGACGATTATGGCGATAAACTGGTAGAAGACACTAAAATCAGGGAATATCTGAATGCACGTCTTGCAAAAGCCAGCATATCAAAAATTGTAATCGAACGTACCCTGAAGTTAATCACTATCACAGTGCACACTTCGCGCCCCGGAATTATTATTGGTAAAGGCGGTCAGGAAGTTGACAAGCTGAAGGAAGAGTTAAAAAAGATTACCAGTAAAGAAGTTCAGATAAATATTTTCGAGATCAAACGTCCGGAACTCGATGCCAAAATTGTTGCAATAAACATTGCAAGGCAAATTGAGGGTAAAATTGCTTACCGAAGGGCTACAAAAATGGCAATAGCTTCAACCATGAGAATGGGAGCCGAAGGAATCAAAGTATTGGTTTCAGGTAGGTTAAACGGAGCAGAAATGGCCAGATCTGAAATGTACAAAGATGGCCGTACACCACTTCATACATTGCGTGCTGATATTGACTACGCATTGGCTGAAGCAAATACAAAAACAGGACTTATCGGTGTGAAAGTCTGGATTTGTAAGGGTATGGTATATGGAGTCCGCGATCTTTCGCCAAATTTTGGTCAAAAACCAAGCACCGGTGGCGGTGGTGGTGAGAGAAGGGAAAAACCGGGTAACGCTGGTGGCAACCGCGGAAGAAGAAGAAAATAGTGGTTTAACACTCAGAAATTAAAAAACGATGTTACAGCCAAAAAAGGTAAAATTTAGAAGAGTACAAAAAGGCCGGATGAAAGGTAATGCCCAAAGGGGCAACCAGTTGGCATTCGGTTCATTTGGAATAAAGGCGTTGGAGGAAGATTGGATTACCGGTCGTCAGATTGAAGCAGCGAGGGTTGCCGTAACCAGATTCATGCAACGTCAAGGTCAAATATGGATAAGGATTTTTCCCGATAAACCTGTTACCAAAAAACCAGCCGAAGTACGTATGGGTAAAGGTAAAGGTGCTCCTGAAGGATTTGTTGCTCCGGTTGCTCCGGGTCGTATAATTATTGAAGCAGAAGGTGTTTCGTTCGAAACTGCCAAAGAAGCCTTGAGATTAGCCGCCCAGAAACTACCGGTTAAAACAAAGTTTATTGTTAGACGTGATTATGTTGAAGAATAAAAAAGGTGAATGATGAAAACTTCAGAAATCAAAGAACTGACGAAAAAAGAAATCGTCGAAAAGTTACAGGTTGAAAAGGAAAACCTTGTTCGCCTTAAAATGAACCACGCAGTAAGTCCGCTTGATAACCCAATGAAAATTAAGGTTACAAAAAAAGACATTGCAAGGTTGCAAACTATTCTTCGCGAAATTGAATTGAAAGAAAATCAGAATTAATTCACGATGGAAGAAAATCAAGTGAGAAATCTCAGGAAAGAGAAAATCGGGGTAGTTGTAAGTGATAAAATGGACAAATCAATTATTGTGGCTGTTAAACGTAAAGTTAAACACCCGATATATGGTAAGTTCGTTAACAAAACAACAAAATTTCATGCCCATGATGAGAGTAATACCTGCAACGAAGGTGACACAGTAAGGATCATGGAAACGCGACCTTTAAGTAAAACCAAATGTTGGAGATTAGTTGAAATTATAGAAAGAGCTAAGTAATCATGATACAACAAGAATCAAGATGTTCGGTAGCCGACAATAGTGGGGCAAAAACAGTTCTCTGCATTCGCGTATTAGGCGGAACAAGAAAACGTTATGCCTCATTGAACGACACCATCATTGTAGCTGTTAAAAGCGCAATGCCAGGAGCCGATGTAAAAAAAGGCGCAGTATCGCGTGCAATCGTTGTTCGTACGAAAAAAGAAAACCGTCGTGCCGATGGATCATATATTCGTTTCGATGATAATGCAGTTGTGCTGCTAAATGCTGCAAATGAAATGCGTGGAACACGTATTTTCGGGCCTGTAGCTCGTGAATTGCGAGAAAAGAATATGAAAATCATTTCACTCGCACCAGAAGTATTGTAATTAGTAAATAGCGTAAAATGCAAAAAAAATTACACATAAAGAAAGGTGACACTGTATTGGTGATAGCC
>DAOPKR010000031.1:34755-38551 GCA_035391305.1 Draconibacterium sp. | reverse complement strand
CGAGATAACGAAACAAAAAGTACTGCCGGCGACAAATACGAAACCGGCAGGGCAATGGTACAATTTGAACTTGAAAAGAGCAAAGTGCAGTTAAATAAGGCAATTCAACTTAAAAAAGAACTTTCGCAAATTAATTTAAATGGAAATTTTAAAAAGGCAGTTTTTGGGAGCATTGTGCTAACCTCGCATGAGAATTATTTTATTTCAATAGGATTGGGTAAAATTAATATTGGTGATGATTCATATATTGCAATATCACTTGCTTCACCAATTGGAAAGTTACTGAACAATAAAAGGGTAGGAGATAACGTCAATTTTCTGGAAAAAGTAATCACAATAACTGAAATTCTATAGGTATTTTTTTCTCTTCTTTATGTTGTAGTTATTTAGTCTTTATATAAATTGATATTGACAAAATTTATTTTTTATTTATTGCTAAGCTATTACAAATATGAATTTTATCTTTCGAAATTAAATCAAATCCCTTTGTTAAATGTTTGATGAAACATATAAAACTATTCTGCTTAATCCTGAAGAAAGGAGAACACTTGATGAAGTTAAACGACAAACTGCCATTTTTTCTGAAAATAAATTTCTGATAAATTTGATTGAGTCGCTTTCGCAAATGTTAGTTGTGTTAAACAAAGAGCGTCAAATAATATTTGCCAACAAACAATATTATGATTTTTGCGGTATTTCTGAAAATAAAACCATACTGGGTAAACGTCCGGGAGAAGCAATAAACTGTATTCATGCCTATGTTACAACAGGAGGCTGCGGCTCGACAAATTTTTGCAAAACCTGCGGTGCGGCTAATGCAATTTTGGAATCACACAAAGGAATACAATCAACAAAGGAATGCCGGATTTTAACTCAGACTCTTGAGTCAAAAAGCATATTGGTTACAAGTACACCTTATGATTATTTAGGTGAAAATTTTACAATTTTTGCCTTAACCGATATCAGTCATAAAAAAAGGACAGAAACGCTTGAACGCTTGTTTTTCCATGATTTGTTAAACAGTGCGAGCGGTATCTCCGGGCTTTCATCAATGTTAAAGGAATTGGAAAAACCTGAAGAAATAACCGAAGTTGCAAATATAATTAACCGTGCTGCGAATAATCTGGTTGATGAAATTCAGGCACAACGCCAGTTGAGTGAGGCAGAAAGAGGGGAATTGCATCCTGAAATACAGGAAGTTAACTCTGTGTCGATTTTGCAGGATGTAAAAAACCTGTTTACAATACCAGCGATTGAAGCTGATAAATCCATTATTATTGAAGAAAACTCGGAACTTCATATTTTAAACACCGATCCGGTTTTGCTGCGTCGGGTTTTAGGAAATATGGTTAAAAATGCTATTGAAGTGTACAATCCAAAAGCGTTTATAACGTTATGCTGCAGGTCAGTAAATCAATTTGTCCAGTTCTCGGTTCATAATCCTGCAGTAATCGAGAATAGCATACAACTTCAAATGTTTAAACGATCGTTTACTACAAAAGGGGTTGGGCGCGGATTAGGAACCTACAGCATGAAACTGCTTGGCGAAAAATACCTGAAAGGAAAAGTTGGGTTTGAAAGCTCAAAACAAAACGGTACCACTTTTTATATTGAAATTTAACTGCTTCGTGCTCCGGTCACCCGATATTCTTTAGTTTCCCTGTGTTATCTGACTAAATGAAATATGTAAGGATTTTTCATAAACGCGAATTTGTTTGGTTTCAAATGGTGTTACTAAACTAAGCGAAACACCTTTTTTCCCGGCTCTTGCAGTTCTTCCGCTTCGATGCGTGTAATACTCATCTTTGTCGGGAAGTTGGTAATGAACAACGAACGACAATGCTTCAATGTCAAGCCCGCGCGCTGCAAGGTCTGTTGCAACAAGTATTTGCGAAGACTCATTTTTAAAAGCCCGCATCACTTTGTCGCGTTCTTTTTGCATCAAATCGCCATGAATTGCACCAACTTTAATATTTTTTGCCTCAAGTTGCAAGGCTAATTTTTGAGCGGCAACTTTGGTCCTGCAAAAAACCACTCCCCGGTTTCCTCTTTCTGATCTTAAAAATTGCAGCAACGCATGAAGTTTATCACTTTCTTCAACTATCAAATACTGATGGTCAATATTTTTATTTATTACATTCTTTTCATTTACTTCAATCCGCACGGCATTGGCTGCCAGATGTCTGGTGACAATTTGCCTGATTCCAACCGGCATTGTTGCCGAAAATAGCCATTTGTTTTCGGCTGTTGAAGTATGGCGCAGGATTTCATCCAGTTCGTCTTTAAAACCCATGCTTAACATTTCGTCGGCTTCATCAAGAATTACTGTTTTTACGTGTGCTAAACTCAACGCTTCCCTTTTCAGAAGGTCGATCAGCCTTCCCGGTGTTGCAACAACAATGTGGGTAGGTTTTTTCAACGCACCCAGTTGTCTTTCAATTGGTGCGCCGCCATAAACTGCTTCTGCAAAAATTTTAGACGAATATTTGGTGAACTTAAACAGCTGTTTTGCAATTTGTTGCCCCAGTTCCCGGGTTGGACAAAGTATTAACCCTTGTATTTTGTTCTGACCCGAATCGACTTTGTGTAACAATGGTAATCCGTAAGCTGCAGTTTTTCCCGTTCCGGTTTGCGCTTGTCCCACCAGATCGGTGTTCGAATTAATTAATATCGGGATAACCTTATTTTGTATTTCAGTTGGTGTGATAATATTCAGATCGTTCAATCCCAATACAAATTTACTGCCTACTCCTAATTCTTCAAAATTCTTCAAAACTGTAATTTTTTTGTTCGGCGCGAAAATACACAATTAAATGGGTTAAAAAATTTGAATATATCAAACATGCTAACAGTGTTAAATATTTGATTTTTTGTTATTTCTGAAAATAGGGTAAAATATTGCCTAATGAAGTAAAAAGTTTTGCAATACTTGTTTTTCCAATTTTGAATTACATTTGTTAATATAATTAAATCATATGGAATCTACAGATCAGTTGAACTTTGCGACGCTCATTCCCGAAGTAGTATCGAAATTTGCAAATCACAAAGCGTTGGGTTTTGTTGACGAGGAAATGATCACTTATGCCGGAATGGGTAAGAAAATTTCTGCGGTAAAAGCATTTCTTGAGGCCCTGGAAATTAAGCAGGGAGACAAAGTCGTAATTTACAGCCAGAATATGCCCAACTGGGGAATTGTGTATTTTGCTTTGCAGTGCCTCGGAATTGTTGTTGTGCCTGTGCTTCCTGATTTCAACCCGTTTGAACTTGAAAATGTTTTCAAGCATTCTGAGTCAAAAGCCATTTTTATTTCGCGAAGCCTTGAATATAAATTGGCCGAACTGAACAATAATATTCCGGAAATAATTGTTCGGATCGATAATTTTGAGGTAGTAAGAAGTAACATAAAAGGGATTGTTTTTGATGAAAATGCGCAAAGTGAAACACTGTATTTCTCCGGGCCCGGTGAATTGGCAATTTTGCTTTATACTTCAGGGACCACCGGCGATTCGAAAGGTGTAATGCTATCTCAGAAAAATGTAATATACAATGCATTTCAATCCGGCGAAGTTCAGAATGTTCCCGAACATTCAAAGTTTCTTTCCGTGCTGCCGCTTTCTCACACCTACGAAAATACGATCGGCTTGATTTTACCAATCATGAAAGGCGCAAACGTAACTTATCTGCGAAAACCGCCAACGGCAAGTGTTTTGATTCCGGCAATGCAAAGTGTAAAACCCGATTTGATGCTCACCGTCCCGATGATAATCGAAAAGGTTTACAAAAACAGTATTTTGCC
>DAOPKR010000031.1:31891-34655 GCA_035391305.1 Draconibacterium sp. | reverse complement strand
TGCTTGCAGGTTCAAACCCAACGCAAACAAAATTTCAGGCGATTGGGCCAAAAGTTATCGACTGCGAATTGATAATCCACAACCCCGACCCTAAAACTGGCGAAGGTGAGATTTGGGGAAGAGGGCCTAATATAATGTTAGGTTACTACAAAAATGAAGAAAGAACGCGCGAAGTGCTCACTGAAGACGGTTGGTTTAAAACAGGCGATTTGGGAGTTTTCGACAAAAAGGGGAATCTGACTCACAAAGGACGATTGAAAAACATGATTGTTGGCGCAAATGGCGAAAATATTTACCCCGAAGAAATAGAATCTCTAATCAACAATTTCAGGCATGTTGTTGAATCTCTTGTTGTTGAACAAAAAGGAAAACTGGTGGCGCTTGTGCATTTCGATCGTGAAGAACTTGAGAAAAAGTGGCACGATATGACAACTGAATTAACACATGATGTAAAGGAAATAGCTCAAAAAGTTGATGAAACAATTACAGAATTGACTGATGAACTGAAGCATTATATAAATGAAAGAGTAAATAAATTCTCAAAAATCCAATCGTTTCATTCGCATCCCGAACCGTTTAAAAAAACAGCAACGCAAAAGATCAAGCGATTCCTGTACAACAAGGAAAATGAAGAAAAGAAAGGATAATAAAACACTAAAAATTATTTATTACAACATATTGTAAACATGAAAAATTTACACATACTGTTAATCGCAGCAATTTCTATTATTACAGGTTGTCAGTCAAAAACTCAGGTTGATATTGATTCCAATATTTGGGCGAACGCAAAATGGATAGCTTACGAACAACTTGAGGATAGTATGAAAATAATTCCTGCAGTGCATGGTTCGGGAGACAATTTGGGAGAAAAAGGGCTGAAACGTGCGGTTGTCCCAATGTTTCGAAAGGAATTTGAAGCAAGTAAATCCATTCAGAAAGCAACCATAAACATTACAGGTTTGGGACATTACGAATTGCAAATAAACGGAAGTAAAGTTGGTGATCATTTTCTTTCTCCGGGTTGGACCAACTACCAAAAGCGAATTCTTTACAATTCATTCGAAATTACCAATTTGTTAAAAACCGGGGAAAATGCAATTGGTGTTTTGGCAGGAAATGGGTTTTACAATGTTAACCGCGAACGTTACCGCAAACTGGTGGTTGCTTATGGTTATCCAAGAGTCATTTTTATTATCAGAATTGAATTTACTGACGGCTCGGTACAAAACATTTTTTCCGATGAAAACTGCAGGGTTTTTCCATCACCAATAACTTTTAGCAGTATTTACGGTGGCGAGGATTACGATGCAAGACTTGAACAAAAAGGATGGAGTTCACCCGGTTTTGACGATTCGAACTGGAATACACCAATTGTTTTAAACGATACAACAGGTAATTTGGAACCGGAAACTGATAATCCCTTGCAGGTAATGCAGGAGTTTTCGGTTTATAAAATTTTTAAATCAAAAACCGGCAAAACGATCTGCGATTTTGGGCAGAATGCTTCCGGAATAATTAGTATTAAAGTGAAAGGTAATAAAGGTGCGCAAATCCGGATCAGGCCCGACGAACTGGTAAATGAAGAGGGCAATGTTACACAACGCAGCGGTGGCGGGCCTTTCGAATTCAACTATATTCTGAAGGGAGAAGGAGAAGAAACCTGGCAACCGAGGTTTACCTACTACGGTTTCAGGTATGCTGAAGTAGAAATTACCGAACCTGCAAACTCAACAGAAGAAACAGAAATACTGGAAATTAAAATGTTGCATACCCGAAATTCAGCGCCAACAGTTGGGGAGTTTAGTTGCTCTGATTCACTTTTTAACCAAACTTTTGAACTTATCAAATGGGGCATAAAAAGTAACATGGCAAGTGTTGCAACCGATTGTCCGCACCGCGAAAAGCTGGGCTGGCTGGAGCAAACTTATCTGATTGGCCCGTCAATGCACTACAATTTTGATATTCAGAAATTGTATAGCAAAGTAGTTACTGATATGATGGATTCGCAACTTGAAAATGGTTTGGTTCCTGATATTGCACCCGAATATGTTCCCTTTCAGGACGGATTTCGCGATTCACCGGAGTGGGGCAGTGCAGCAGTAATTATTCCCTGGCAATTGTATAAATGGTATGGAAATAAAGAGGTTCTTGAAAAAGCGTACCCGATGATGAAGCGATATATTGAGTACCTTGAAACTACTGCCGAAAACAATATCATTTCACACGGACTTGGCGACTGGTATGATTTGGGGCCAAGATATCCCGGCGAGGCACAGTTGACACCAAAAGCCGTTACGGCAACTTCAATTTATTACTACGATTTGCAGATAATCTCAAAAACAGCCAGGTTACTTGGTTTTGATGATGATTTAGAAAAATTCAGTAATCTGGCAAAATCAGTAAAAAATGATTTCCTGAAAACCTTTTACAACGCAGAATCCGGGGTTTGTTCTACAGGAAGCCAAACTGCCTATGCAATGCCGCTTTACACCGGACTGATTCCGGAGCAAGACAAAATCAGAGTATTAAACAACCTTGTCGATTCAATAAAAAACAACGATTTTGCCCTAACTTCAGGTGATATTGGCTACCATTTTCTTGTGCGGGTTTTAAGCGAGAATGGCAGGTCGGATGTGCTTTATAAAATGAACAACAGAAGCGACCGCCCTGGTTACGGTTTTCAGCTGAAACATGGTGCAACTGCTTTAACCGAAAGCTGGGCAGCGTTAACAGATGCCTCGAATAACCACATGATGCTTGGCCA
>DAOPKR010000031.1:28063-31791 GCA_035391305.1 Draconibacterium sp. | reverse complement strand
CAATGTTAAAAGTTCAGCAATTGAAGTTTTAGATATCGAAAACAAAAAATCTGTAAAAACTGAAGTTGAAAATGGTTCTTTTAAAATTGGTTCGGGGAAATTTGAAATTAGTTTAACAATCTGAAAAATCAATTTCGTTTTTATTTGAAATTAAAGAACTAATTCAACCCTTCTGTTTTGCTGCGCACTACGTGAATGTGAGGCAGGCAGGACACCGCCGAAAGATTATTAACTACTTTTTTTCTCAAGCCCTTTCGCACTGCTGTCTCTGTTAACGTCAAGCCATGATTCGCTGTCAACTTCAGCATTTTGGGCAGCTTCAAGAATCGCGCTATCGGGCACTTTTACAAGCGGTGTATATTGCGGGTGATGGCTTTCTTTATACGGATTGTTTGATTTTGCATTGTAACAGCAGATCATTGCCCAGCGCGGGTTCTCAGAGTTATTTCTGTCCGATCGGTGTAACAGGTTACTGTGGAAAAATACTGCATCTCCTTTTCCCAATTCAACATACACAAGTTCAAGCCTTTTTTTGATTTCCTCCACACGCTTTAAATCAGCGCCAGCCTGATCGCCCGTTAAAACATGGTTAATCCTTCCTAATTTATGCGAACCTTTTAGTACCTGCAAACACCCGTTTTCAACTGTTGCTGCGTCAACTGCTATAAAAACACTGCACAAATTGGGGAATAAAACACCGTTTTCATACCAGTAACCATAATCCTGATGCCACGCCCACGCTCCGCCAACTTTTGCTTCCTTCATAATCATTTTCGAATGATAATGGTAAACTTCGTCTTCAAGAAGCTGCTCCACTGAATCGACAACTTTATGGCTGCGCGCAATCATTCCGTAGATTCCGTTTCCGGGGTGGTTCCACAACGAAAGCCTTACTTTTGCCCCTGTTCCGTCATCACGTTGAAAAGAATGGCTGTCCATTTCGCGATCGGATTTTGCTCTTTCTCTCAGATTTTCAACTTCCTGCTGATTTAATAATCCTTTCAAAATCACATATCCATTTTTATGGTATTCCGAAATTTGTTGTGAAGTGAATTTTCCGATGGTTTTCATTTTTTTATTGATTTGTTTTGACTTTTAAATTGCAATTCAGAATTTTATAAAAGAAACAAGCTCTGTTTTATTAAGTTCAATTTCAATCAAAAAGATAGTTACACTTCAAACCAAATAAAAACAATTAATTTTGAGCTGATTCGAAACCAACATGGAAAAGTAAATTGAATGGAAACAGCTTCACTCAGCGAAATAAAAAACGAATTGAAAACCATTTCTCCGCTGCAATTGCAGGAACTTTGCCTGCGATTGGCAAAATACAAAAAGGAGAATAAAGAACTACTTAATTATTTGCTTTTTGAAGCTATTAACGAACAGGCATTTATTCAAAGCGTAAAAAATGAAATTGATGAGCAATTTAAACAACTGAACAAACACAGTTTTTATCTTGCAAAGAAAACCCTCCGTAAAGTTTTAAAAACAACCGATAAGTACATAAAATTCTCAGGATTAAAAGAAACTGAAATTGAACTGCTGATTTATTTCTGTCAGAAAATGAAAAAATCGGGGTTGAGTTTGCGTTCAAGCAGGGTTATTTTAAATATGTATCAACGGCGGGTTGAGCGTATCAAAAAGGTGCTTTCGATGCTTCATGAAGATTTGCAGTTTGATTATGAGGAAGCGGTTGAAAATCTTTGAAAAAGAAGTGCTTATTTCAATTTGAAATCTGTTATTTTTAGGGTGAACCAATAAAACTTTAAGTTGATGAGAATTACAAAACTATCATTTTTTATTGTCCCGTTTTCCCGCTTAGTAAAAATTCAAAAACAGGAAAGATGACGGGAACAATCTGGCTGATATTAGTGCTGTTAGTTTCTGTGCTATTCATTATTTTAGGAACAACAAAGCTTAAATTACACCCTTTTATCGTTCTTCTTTTGGCCTCGTATTTTGCCGGTGCAATGGCGGGTTTGCCGGTTGATAAAATTGCTTCGACAATAACTTCCGGTTTTGGAAATATAATGGCGTACATTGGAATTGTAATAATATTGGGAACCATTATCGGGGTTATTCTTGAAAAATCAAATGCGGCAATTAAAATTGCTGAACTGGTTTTGAAACTTGTCGGAAATCGTTTTCCGGGTTTGGCCATGTCAATAATTGGATACATTGTTTCAATTCCTGTTTTTTGCGATTCAGCGTTTATAATTCTTTCATCAGTAAAAAAATCGTTGGTTACAAAAACCGGAAAATCGTCTGTAACACTTTCTATCGCACTGGCAACGGGGTTGTACGCAAGTCACACTTTTGTGCCGCCAACTCCCGGCCCAATTGCTGCTGCCGGTAACCTGGGTCTTGAAAATCAGCTCGGCCTGGTTATCATTTTTGGGTTGGTTGTGGCTGCATTTGCCATGTTTGCAGGCTATTTGTGGGCTTCTTTTATTGGCGAAAAATTTACAACTTCAGAAATAATACAGGATGAACCTGATAATTCTGAATTAAAAATAAAACTACCTTCAGCAACAAAATCGCTGTTACCAATTCTTGTCCCAATTGTTTTAATTGCTGTTCGTTCAATTGCTACTTATCCCGGTCAACCATTTGGCGAAGGTTTTATTTTTGCATTTTTCAGTTTTGCCGGCCAGCCTGTTAATGCGCTGCTGATTGGTTTTTTGCTGACATTTTTTCTGTTTCCAAAGTTTAATAAAGAAACACTTACAGGTTGGATTGGTGATGGAATTTCGGCGGCAGCACCAATCCTGCTTATTACCGGAGCGGGCGGAGCTTTTGGAACCATTTTAAAAGAAGCCCGGATTGGAGATATTCTGGGAAATTTGCTTGCGGGATATCAGTTGGGTATATTTTTACCTTTTATAATTGCCGCGGCTTTTAAATCTGCCCAGGGTTCAACAACGGTTGCGTTGGTTGCTACTTCGGCAATTATTGCACCGTTGCTTTCAACCATCGGTTTAGATTCGCTGAATGGAAAAGTACTTGCTGTAATGGCGACCGGCGCCGGTGCAATGACAATTTCGCATGTCAACGACAGCTTTTTTTGGGTGGTAACTCAATTCTCGGGCATTGACGTAAAAACAGGTTACAAAACGCATACAATGGCAACGTTAATTCAGGGTGTATCTTCAATGGTTTTGATTTATGTGCTTATGTTGATTTTTGTTTAATTTCAATCTAATGAGGCTGATTTTTTAAAATATTTAAATCATACAAATTGTTATGGCTGATTTTTTACAGGAAATACCGGTACTTTTTATCCAGTTTTTATTGACTGCGGTTTTCTCATTTATTGTTGGTCTTGAACAACGAAAACAATACACTGATAAAGAAGATCAACACACATTTGGCACCGACAGGACCTTTGTTTTTATAGGCTTGTTTGGCTTTGTTTTATTGATTGCTCAACCTGTTGAAATGTATTTTTACCTGGGTGGTGGGTTGGTGTTAAGCTTATTTCTCGGGATATTTTACTTTCAAAAAATCAGGTTTCAGAATAATTACGGCTTAACAACAGTTTTGCTTGCATTACTTACCTATACTTTACCGTTGCTGATTATTACGCAACCCAACTGGCTTGTAATGTTGTTTTTTGTTTTGGTTTTGATTTTAACTGAATCGAAACACAAAATCAGGGGATTTTCAGAAAAAATTGACAGGACCGAATTTATAACATTGGCAAAATTTATAATAATTGCCGGGAT
>DAOPKR010000031.1:12934-27963 GCA_035391305.1 Draconibacterium sp. | reverse complement strand
GAATATGCTGCGGCAATTATTATTGCAACAGCCATGATGTTTTTGCGCATTTATATTTTACTCCTTATTTTTAATTCTGAGGTCGCCGTTTCTATTTCAATTTGGTTTATTGTAATGTTCTTTATATCGCTTGGAACAGCATATTACATGTTTTACGGATTCAAAAAAACGAAAAAATCTGCAAGTGAAACGATGAATATTTTAGAAGATAGAAACCCGCTTGAATTTAAAGTAGCCGTGGTTTTTGCCGGACTTTATGTTTTCTTTTCTTTTGTAACCCAATATACGCTTGAAAATTTTGGTACAAATGGATTAAACGTTTTGTCGTTTATTGTGGGATTTACTGATATTGATCCGTTTTTACTAAACCTTTTTCAGGGAAAATACAACGTTTCTCAAATCCTTATTGGAATGGCAACTTTTCAGGCTATTTTGAGCAACAATATTTTAAAGATGTTTTATGCGAAAACACTTGGCGACAAAATGTTAGGTAAATATGTTTTACAAGGTTTCGGAGTTATTATTGTTGCAAATATTCTGGTAATAGCAGTGTTACACTTTTTCTGAACTGAAATTATTGAAACGACCTTTTTAAATCGACCATTTTAATTGCGGTAATTGCTGCTTCATCACCTTTGTTTCCATGTTTGCCACCTGCGCGGTCAAGCGCCTGCTGCTGGTTATTTGTTGTCAGTAAGCCAAAAATGAAAGGTTTGTTGTATTTCAGGTTTAAATCTTTTACACCCTGTGTAACTCCTTCGCATATATAATCGAAGTGACGCGTTTCGCCCTGGATAACACAACCAAGAATAATTACCGCATCTACATTTCCATATTCAGCCAGAAATTGGGCGCCAAGCGGTAGTTCAAAACTGCCGGGCACATATTTAATTGCAATTTGATTTTCTTTGGCGCCATGTTTTTTTAGGGTTTCAACAGCGCCGTTTGCCAGTGCAAATGTGATTTCCGGGTTCCACTCGGCCACAACTATTCCAAACTTCATGTTTTCTGCTGAGGGAACTGAATTAAAATCGTATTCTGAAAGATCTTTTGTTGCCATATTATTTAAATAAAAAACCCCTCATTTAGAGGGGTATATTTTATAACCGTATCTTTTTTACTAACCTTTTTTAATTTTTACGCGGGCAATATATTTGTCAACAGTTGTCCCTTCGGTTGATTGCGGGTAGTCTTTTTTAATTTCTTCATACAATTTCAATGCTTCATCCAATTCATTCATTGATTCGAGCAATTTGGCTGCTTTCATTTTATAAACAGGTGTAGTCAATTCATTGTCTGTTTCTGAATATGCTTTTTTGTATTGTTTCAACGCATCTTCTTTTTCACCCAATTCAAGTTTTGCATCGCCAATCGCGCCCATTTTCACTGGTCCCAAAAGTAAATCATCGGTTTTGAATTTTTCCAGATAATCAATTGCTTCTTCGTATTGTCCCAAATGCAAATAGGAAATTCCAGTGTAATATTTTGCGCGGTTTGCTGATTTTGTCATTCCGTAATCGTCGATGATATCAAGAAATCCCAAATAGTTTCCGTCACCGTTTATTGCAAGGTTGAAAGAGTCTTTTTCAAAATAATTCTCTGCCATAAACATTTGCGACAAAGCTTCATTTTCTTTGGGTTGCATATAAAATCTGTGAAATGCAAGATATGCACCTACTACTATAATAACTGCTGCTATAACATAGGTAATTACCTTCTGATTATCTTCGATATACTGCTCAGTTTTGGTTAGCGCACTTTCAAGTTCCTGTAAATTATCGTCCTTTGTAGATTTCTTTTTTGCCATTTCTTTTTGGTTTCAAAATTGTGCCGCAAAAATAGTTTTTTTTTCAAAACCCTATGGTTAATAACAACATAAATTTCAATAATAATAAACAGCCACCTGTTATTTTCGGTTTTTTACAACCTTTCGGGTACTTACAAGCTTTTTAATTAGTTTTGTAATGTCAAAACGTAGGCAGTATTATGCAAATCGAAGATATTTCAATTGTAAATTTTAAAAATCTGAAAGAAGTTCAAATTGAATTTTCATCAAAACTGAACTGTTTTATTGGAAAAAATGGCGCCGGGAAAACAAATATTCTTGATGCTGTTTATTATTTGTCGTTTTGCAAAAGTTTTTCTACAACAGTTGATTTGCTCAACATAAACCATGAGGAAAGTTTTTTTATGCTGAATGGTAATTATCAGCGTCTGGAATCAACAGAAAACATTTCAGTTGGTTTTAAAAAAGGAGGCGGCAAGCAATTTAAACGCAACACAAAGGTATATAAAAAACTGCTGGAACACATTGGTCTGCTGCCTCTTGTGATGATTACCCCATCAGACGTTAATATAATACTTGGAGGTAGCGACGAGCGCAGAAAATTTATGGATGGTGTAATTTCGCAATACAATCAGAATTACCTCGACGATTTACAGAAATATAACAGGGCGTTGCAGCAAAGAAATAATCTGTTGCGGCAGTTTGCCTTAAACCGCAATTTTCAAGTCGATTTACTTGAACTTTGGGATATTCAGCTAATTGAATACGGGAAAAGGATTCATGATGAACGCAGGGAGTTTGTTGAAAAGCTGATTCCCGTTTTTCAACGCTATTATTCGTTTATTTCCCAGGATAATGAAAAAGTGAGCCTGGTTCATGAATCGGGATTATATAACAATGATTTTGAAGAACTTTTAAAAGAATCGATTGTGAAAGACAGGGCGGTTCAATTTACTACACAGGGAATTCATAAAGATGATCTGGTTTTTTATTTGGGCGATTACCCGATCAGGAAATTGGGGTCGCAGGGGCAAATGAAAACTTATCTTGTGTCGTTAAAACTTGCCCAGTTCGATTTTGTAAAGGAAATTTCGGGGTTAAAACCCATACTTTTACTTGATGATATTTTCGATAAACTTGACCAGTTCAGGGTTGAGCAAATTGTAAAAGTAGTTGCAGGAGAACAGTTTGGACAAATATTTTTGACCGACACAAACCGCGAACATTTAGATTCAATTATAAAGAAAATGGATGCTGATTTTCGTATTTTTAATGTTGACTCGGGAAAAGTTGAAATTTTATCATGAGAAGAAGCAATACACAATCATTGAGCGAAGTAATACGCGATTACGTTAAAGGAACAAGCATCGAAAAAAAACTGAAAGAGGTTGATGTTGTTCAGTCGTGGGAAGAATTGCTGGGAAAAACAATTGCGCATTACACAAAAAGCGTATCATTAAAAGGCAAAGTACTTTTTGTCGAAATCAACTCTTCTGTGGTTAAAAACGAACTTTTTATGATGCGCGAAGAAATCCGCAGAAAACTAAATGAAAAAGCAGGTGAGGAAATGGTTGAGAAAATTATTTTTAAATAAAACCTGTCCGAAATCAAAAGTTATAGTAAACAAATATCCAATATCCAACTTTGAATACCCAATATCCAATTTTGAATTTTCAGTATAGAATTTTATGAAAAAACCTTCAACCTTTGTCAAAATAAGAATTCCATCTTTTCCCTGTTGTGCAAAAAAAGATGGAATCCTGCTGTGAACTCTGAACTCTGAACTCTGAACTCAGAACTCAAAACCCAAAACTCTTAAACTCTTTCGATTTTTGAAAAGAAAAAATCAGCTTCAATATTTGCATTTTCATCGCTGTCGGAACCATGCACGGCGTTTTCTTCCAAACTTACAGCATATAATTTTCGGATTGTTCCTTCGGCTGCATTTGCAGGATTGGTAGCTCCAATCAGTGTGCGAAAATCTTCAACGGCATTGTCTTTTTCGAGGATGGCAGCAACAATTGGTCCCGAACTCATGAATTTTACAAGAGAATCATAAAATGGTTTTCCCTGGTGAACGGCATAAAATGCACCAGCTTGTTCTTTTGTTAAACAGGTTGCTTTCAGTGCTTTAATTACAAAACCCGCATCGTTAATCATTTTTAAAATACCACCTGTATAATTACTTGCAAAAGCTGATGGTTTTATCATTGTAAATGTTGTTTTTCCTGCCATTTCTTTAAATTTTAATAAATGTTATTATTCTGCAATAATATGAAAAATTGAATTATTTCGGCATTGTGCCCTTAACAGTTTTCGTATATTTGCCAATTCAAATTTTTGAGTATTTTGAAAAACACTGACTTACAGATTATTGCATCCTTAAAGGAAATGCTTGGCAAGGCAAAACTGAATATTGCTATCATTCCGCACGAGCACCCTGATGGCGACGCTATTGGTTCTGCTATTGGTTTGGCCGAAGTGCTTGTTAGTGCCGGCCACAAAGCTCAAATTATTTCTCCAACTGATTATCCCGATTTTCTGAAATGGTTTTCATCAAATGTTGAAATAATTGTAAACAGCAGTAACAAAAAACTCGCAAAATCAATTCTGAATCAGTCGGATATATTATTTTGTGTTGACTTTAACGAAGCCAGCAGGGCCGGAAAACTTGAAAAACAGATACTCGAATATAATAACCCAAAAGTTTTAATCGATCATCACCCTTACCCAACAAGTTTCTGCGATTTTATCATTTCTGAAACGCACTACAGTTCAACCGCCGAACTGATTTTTGATGTTGTTTGCAAAACCGGAATGAGAAAATATATTTCAAAAAATGCTGCTGAAGCTTTGTACACAGGTATTTTAACTGATACAGGATCGTTCAACCACAATACTTCCGACCCAAATACATTCAAAGTTGTTTCTGAATTAATGAAATTTGGAATCGATACGCAGAAGATACAATCAGGGGTTTATCATAATTTTTCAGCGAGCCGAATGAAATTGTTGGGCTACTGTTTGAGTCAGAAAATGGTTGTTTTCCCCGAATTGCGAACCGCTATGATTTCGATTACAAAAAAGGAGCTGGAAGATTTTGATTTCAAAACAGGAGATACGGAAGGATTTGTAAATTTTCCGCTTTCAATAAACGATATAGTCTTCAGCGCCATTTTTATTGAAAAAGATGGAATTGTAAAAGCCTCATTTCGCTCAAAGGGAAATTTTCCGGTGAATCATTTTTCAAGAGATCATTTCAATGGTGGCGGGCATTTGAACGCAGCGGGAGGAGATACAAAACTGTCGCTGGAAAAAGCAGTTGAAAAGTTCACGCAACTTCTTCCTGATTATAAACGTCAATTATTGGAAACAATAATTAAATAAAAGTTTATATGAAAACGCTTGCTACAATTTTTATACTCGGAATAATTCTCATTGGCATTAGTACTTCGTGCCTAAAAATTGACCAAACAGAAGAACCCACAAGGGAACAGGAACAGATTAACATAAAAAGCTACATAAATAATTTAATTGCCAAAGGAAATGATGTTGACACCACTGCTTTGGGTATTTATTATATAACGATTGATGAAGGTACAGGCGATTATCCTAAAACCGGTGATACACTAACTGTCGGTTATGCTGCTTATTTTAGCGACGGCTATTTGTTTGATGCTTCAGTGTGGCATAACGCAACCGATAGTACATATACTTTTGTATTAGGTAACCCTCCTTTGATTCAGGGCTGGGATGATGGAATGAAAGTAATCAACAAAAACGGGAAAGCGCAATTGATTGTACCATCTGATTTTGCATATGGAAGTGCGGGTTCAGGAATTGTTAAACCATTTCAGACTTTGGTTTTTGTAGTATCAATGAAAGATATAAAGCCTTTAAATAATTAATCATATGAAATTGAATAAATCGATAAAACACGTTTTCGCAGCGTTGATTTTCTCCGTTGCAGTTGCTGGTATTTTTGCATGTGGCAATGATAACAGTTTGGAGGAACTCAGAAACAATGAGTTGGCTTTACTGGATACTTACATGGAGGAAAATTATCCCGATGCAGAACCAACTTCTTCAGGATTGTATTTTATTGAAGTGAAAAAAGGAACTGGCGATACAATTAAAGTTGGAGACCAGGTACAGATTTATTATGCAACCTGGATGTTGAAGGACAGCTTCCTACTTGATCAATCGGTTGGTTATTTGGATGGATACCGGTATGAGCCATTTACAGTAAATGTTGGCTCAGGGGCTTCAATTGCCGGTTTGGAAGAAGCACTAACTATGAATATGCAGAAAGGATCTGTAGCAAATCTTGTAATCAATTCAAAACTTGCATACGGTCAAAATGGTAATACCTACAGCGAACCGTATGTTCCGGGTTTTACTACTTTGCTTATGCAGGTTGAGGTTTATAAAATTTACAAAGCAAACTGATTATCGGTACAAATCCATTTTCCAAATTGATTTTTGATTTAAAATGAGCAGAACTGAACTGCTGAAAAAATTACTGCCCGGTTTTATCCCGCTTTTCGTTTTTATTGCTGCCGACGAAATATGGGGAACAAAAATCGGGTTGTTTGTTGCTGTTGGCGTTGGTATTGCCGAAATGCTTTGGGTTGGATTTAAAGAAAAACGCTTCGATAAATTTATTCTTTTCGATACTTTGTTGCTTGTTGTGCTGGGTGCAGTTTCCATTTTACTCGACAATGATATTTTCTTCAAATTAAAACCGGGTTTAATCGAATTGATTTTAGTGGCGGTGCTTGCTGTTTCTGCGTTTTCAAAAGTTAATATAATTGGATTAATGGGGCAGCGTTATTTGAAAGACGCCCAGTTTAATGATGCACAAATGGCGCAAATGCGCAAAAGTTTAAAATCACTGTTTTATATATTTACGGCTCACACACTTTTGGTTTTTTATGCCACGTTTTTTATGAGCAAAACTGCCTGGGCATTTATTAGCGGGGGATTGTTCTACATTTTGTTTGGCGTTTATTTTTTGTTTGAATTTTACCGGCAAAAGAAAAAACAAAAGCAATTTTTGGGTGAAGAATGGGTTCCACTTGTTGATGAACAAGGCAGGGTTACAGGGCAGGCGCCGCGAAGCCAGGTTCATAACGGAAGTAAATTGTTGCACCCGGTTGTACATTTACATGTAATTAATCACAATAAAGCAATTCTGGTTCAAAAACGGCCGATGTCAAAACAAATTCAACCCGGGAAATGGGACACGGCGGTGGGTGGCCATATTTCGGCAGGAGAAACTTTGGAGCAGGCGCTTAAAAAAGAAGCTTTTGAGGAAATTGGTCTTGTTGATTTTTCGGCAAAGTTGGTGAAAACATACAAATGGGAGTCGGAAGTTGAAGCTGAGCTGGTTTACATGTTTGTTACCCATGATTTTAAAAACTTCAAAGTTCATTCAGATGAGGTTGAGGAAGCACGTTTCTGGACAAAAAGCCAAATTGAAAATAACCTTGGTAAAGCGGTTTTTACTCCTAATTTTGAAATTGAATTTGGTTTGTTGAAAGAGATGAAAGTTTTATAATTTCAATTGACAAGACCATTTTTTACTGAAATTCACATTCCGATTTTGATATTTTAATGTCAGATGGGTTAAGCTCGTAAGGAGGAAAATCCATGTTTGAAATTTCCTTCGCCCTTTGTCTGATTTCAAAATCGAAATATAAACTCCACTGCTGATGATTTTCAACTTTCGGGCCTAAATAGATTTTTCTGACAAATGGTAAAATTTCATTTGTTGACTCGATAAAAAATCTTTTTCGGGGCAAGTTTGGTTCTTTGATCTCGGTATATTTAATCAAATCGCTGCTTCGCGGCACATATTCAATTACGCGTACTTCGTTTTCAAAACTGTAGTCGGCAGATTTGAACAGGAAATTTATTGTTGAAAGATGTTTAAATATGGTATTTTCGATATATCTCAAAAAATCAGAATGTGTTTCCGGTTTGTCTCCGGGTTCAATTAAATTATTTAAAAGTACTTTTAACTGGTCAAGAGCCGGCTTAATATTTCCGGTTAAATCATTTTTTATGCTCCTTTCATATCCATTTGTTTTAATATAAACAACGTTCAGGAGTTCTTCATCATTCGATTTGTTTTTCGAGCCTTCTTCCTTAATTGTCGCCACTTTGGCGATCTTTTGTTCCGCTTCGGTTATGGCAGAATCATCTGCAATCGGTTTTTTCCGTTGCTTAAAAAAATCGGTACTTAAAACAAGGTTACATCCTGCCGCTTCCTTTCCGTTAATATCCTTTCCATAAGTTCTCCACATAACAAGTTCATCTTCATATGATTTGCCGTAGCCCGGGTCTTCAGCCGGAAGAAATGAACCCAGGTAAACACTGCTTTCATTTCGCTTTTCTCCATTAATGTAAGCTTGTGTAATTCTGTCATCGTTAAAATACTTAAAAAGCATTTTGCCCTCTTTGGGATCATTCATATAAATTGCATTGCTGTAGTGCATTTTTGAGTAAAGTGAGCTTACGTAAATATCGGACACGAATAATTTTGTGTAATGAACTACGTTTTGTACATCAGATTTTGATACTTTTCTGATGTTTTCAAGCGTTCTTTCGATTTTATCCTCGACCCGTGTTTTTTCAATTAAACTATTTAAAGGCACATTGGCTTTTACCAGAAGCAATCGCTGTTTGTTTCTTTCTAATTTCTGAATTACTTTTTTGTCAAGCCAAACCGGAATATTTTCCAATCCAATTGCCTTTTCATATAAATCACCGGCTTTTTTAAAATCACCTCTTGAAGAGCTTACATCCCCCAGATTTGAATACCCAATTGCTTCGAAACCGGGGAATTTTGATACTTTTTCAAAATCGTGTTCAGCTTTTTCAAAATCTTCTTTAAAATACCACGCGTTTCCCCTGTTGTTGTAGGCATCCGGATATTCGGGATAAAGTTCAATGGCTTTTGTGCAATCATCAATTGCTTTGTCAAATTCACCACTCTCATACCATGCCATTCCCCGGTTGTTAAATGCATCCGGATAATCAGGTTGTAATTCAAGTGCATTGTTATAATATTCAATAGCTTTCTGATAAAATCCTTTGTTATAATATGCCAGTCCAATATTAAAATAAACAAATCCAAGTTTGCCGTTTAATTCAATTGCCTTATTGTAATCGTCGATGGATTTGTTGTACTGACCTTTGTAATAGTATGCAATTCCCCTGTTAATGTAGGCATCCGTGTAATCGTTATTCAGGCTGATAGCTTTGCTGTAATCAAGAATTGCATTATTGTATTCTCCTTTATAATGCCATGCCAAACCTCTGTTATTATAGGCAATAATGTAGTTTTCATCAATTTCGATGGCTTTATTGTAATCTGCTATTGCTGTATCATAATCTCCTTTGTAATAATAAATTAACCCTCTGTTCAGAAATACGTCCCTGTAATCAGATTTTAATTCAATGGCCTTGTTATAGTCAGAAACTGCCTTTTCATTTTCATTTAGATTATACCAAACCAAACCCCTGTTTCCATAAGCAAGGGCGTAGTTTTCGTCTATTTGAATGGCTTTGTCATAATCAGCAATCGCATTTATGAAATCATTTTTGTAGTACCACACCAGTCCACGGTTTAGAAATGCATCTTTATAATCCGGTTTTAATGAAATTGCTTTATCATAATCGGCAATTGCTTTGTCGTAATCTTTGTTTTCATAAAATGCCAGACCCCTGTTGTTATATGCCAAATAAGAGTTTTCATCGAGTTCAATCGTTTTGCTGAAATCATCAATTGCGTTTTCATAAATCTTCAAACTGTACCAGGCAAGCCCGCGATTGGTATAGGCAATTGTATAATTTTTGTCAATTTCAATGGCTTTTTCGTATTCGGCAATTGCCATATCAAAATTCTCAAGATAATACCATGCCAGACCTCTGTTAAAATAAGCCTCTTTAAAATTTTTTTTCAGTGCTACAACTTTGTCAAAATCAGCAATTGCATATTTATACTCACCTAAGCAATACATGCTAAGACCTCTGTAAAAATAAGCATCTAAATTTTCAACACTCAGTTCAATAACTTTATTGAAATCAATGATTGCATTTTCATATTCCTCATTATTATAAAATGCAAGTCCCCTGTCATAATACGCAATTGTATAGTTTTTGTCTATTTTGATTGTTTCTGAATATTCAGCAATGGCCTTATCATATTCTTCTTTGTAATACCAGATTAAACCTCTGTACAGGTATGCATAAGCATAATCATTCTCAAGTGAAATTGTTTTGTCAAATTCGGCTAAGGCCAATTCATTTTCACCAAGGTTATACAATGATAATCCCTTGTTATAGTATGCAATTGTGTAATCAGGGTCAAGAAATATGGCCTTTTCATATTCAGAAATTGCTTTTTCGTATTCAGTTTCGCTATAAAGTTTATTTCCTGAAGTAATAAAATCATCTTTAAGATTTGGGTTTAAGAAAATGGCTTTTTCAGAAAAAACTTTTGAAATATCAACTTCACCCAACATGAAATGAGCCCACGAACGATAAAAGTAAAGTTCGGGTTTTTTAAGTTTATCCAACTGTTTTTCAGGCAATAAATCAATAATATCGCGAAATAATGATGTGTCAAGAAGTGTTTTTACCTGAATTGAAAGTTCGTCAGATTTTGCCATAAATAGAAAATATTCAAATTACATGTTTTAAAAATGCCTCCGGGTTTTTGCGTGCAATGATGTCAAAATCGTTTCCAAATTTATTTCTGAACTGCCGCACATTTTCATCGAAATTATCTTCAAAAAGAAGTAGTAATGTGTAGTCGGAACCATATAAAATCCGGTTTTTAATTTCAGGATAAACTTCGCTTGCAATAAGCTTTTCTATTGAACTAAATGCACTAAAACATGACAGATCAGTATGTACATTGTAGCGTTTATCCTTTAATAATTCTATTATTCTGTTTGACCATAAATCCTGGTTTTCAGGATTATCCATTGCAGCTTCCAATTGCCGGCCTCCTCCAAAATGAGCCAGGTTCAGCAGCAGGTTCGGATATTTTTCTGCAACTTTTCCCCAAATGAGGGGATGGTTAATTGCCAGCGCCCTTTCATAAATTGCGTCTTTTTCGGTTATGGCTTTTGAAAATTTCAACAGTTCGTTGTTCAGTTGTATCAGTTTGCCATTGACATGAATCAACCCGTTTATGACCACACTTTTCGCAAGTGTTGCAAACCCTCCGTCGGAATTATGCACGGTAACCGGTATTCCATTGTCTTCGCAAAAGGCATAAATTCCATCTTTTTTTCCTTCAGAACCAAAAAAAAGTGGGTCGGTTGGTGAATAACCTGTTGGGCAATAAAGTTTTACGCCTGCAAATAATTTTCCTTTACCAACATTTTTCTTTGCATATTCGGCAATTCCCGGTCGGCGTGGGTCGATAGCCAAAAACGGGTAAACCATATCTTTGTAAACCGGGTGTTTTTTTAACTCTTCAATTTGCCGAAGTTGCTCATTCCAGCCATCAAACGGACCCCGTTTCTTAAAAATACCCCGGGTTCCATCCGAATCAGGAGTTTCGTCAGACCGTTGAAATTCTTCAGCATTTTTTAGAAAAAGCTCTTTCTCTTCAAGAAATTCATTCCAGAGCTCGTCTTCATTGCTTTCAGCATACGGATTAAAAACCCGCGACATACTGCGCGTTTGTTCTTCAACCATATTAAACATTACATTCATCTCATCTTCAATTGCTTCATCAATATTCTTCGAACTTACGATCATATCACGGTCGGCCGATGGTGCAAAACAATAAGTTAAATCGAAAGTTAGGGGAGTGAGAATAAATTCGTTTTCGTATGTTTTATTTATTTCTTCATAAATTGCAATTGAATTTTTTTGAGAAAAAACTTTTATTGCTTTTCGATATCGTTTTAATGAGGTAATTATTTTTTTTAAACCCCTGTCGGTGCTTCTGTCCAAACTTCGGTCTTTCTGTAAATCAATAAATTTTCGTAATTCCTTCATCATCCTGTATAAAAGTTCTTTGCCCAAAAAGTGTTTGTTGAACAGGTGGTTGTGTACATCGTAATACTTATTCATGAGATATTATTTTAATAATTTTGAAAAATTGGTTACTTCCTTTGCCTGCAAATACATTTTTACAACATTAATTTATTAACTGTCAATTTGTTTTATTAAATCCTTTTTTAACTGTTCGAGATTAGTTGCCAAAGTATGTGCATTTTTATTTTTTGTAATCGAAAGCGCATCAATAATAAATTCAAGATGTTCAATTTCGGCAAAACGCTTACCTTTTGATCCGGCTTTTTTCCAAAGCTCCCCAATCTCGTTGTATATATCCTGCTGATTTATAACACCTGTCAAATTTTTATCACTTGTTTTTGAGAACTGTAGAATATATTTGCATAATCCTATATTAATTTCGGCAAGCATATCCCAGTAACTCATTCGCTCGCTGTCAATTAGTGAGGTGGAAACATCATCAAGTAATGCAAGAGCCTTGTCGAATGAAATTAATTCGTAACCCAATTTTTCATTTTTACTGTTGACATCACTACCCCAGTTGTGCAATTGCGCCATAACCAGTGCACTTTCAAGAGCCATCCAGTTTGTTAGCGAGTACCAGTTTTTAGAAAGTGAATATGCTTTTTGATAATTTTTTGCCGCATTTTCGTACGACTCAAATTTGTTTTTAGCCAAAACAAAAGCTTTTCGTTTGAAAGTGCTGCCAAGAATATTCAATCTTTCCGATGATGGAATCAGATTAACCAATGCTTCCAAATCAGTTGTAGCCTTGTTTAATATTGCGAGACTCTCTGACCTTTTTTGTTCTATATTTTTTTGTCGGTCAATTTCATTGTCATCATCAACTTTTGTTATGTATTCCTTGAATTCACCGGTTACTTTTTTTGCTATCGCATTGTAATACTTTTCGGCTACTGAAAATGAAAATGAAGCATCTTCAACCTTTAAAAGCTCACTGAATTTTTCGCATGCCTTGTCGTAATGTTTCAATTCAAGATAAACCAATGCTTCCTTTTCTGTAATAATTGGTGTTCTTATTTTAGCATTATCAACCCCTTCGCAAACTTCTTCAAGCTGTTTTATATATTCATCGGTAGATTTTTTGCCAATGTCCAGTTCGTTCAGCAAGTTCAAAAGATCAATTTCAGCTTCCTGCGAAATCATATATATTTTCCTGTTTTTTGCTTTCTCCGGTTTTCTTTGTTCGAACCTGTAAAATGGATCGCCATAACATTGATACGCTCCCCAGGTGTTGGTATTGCTGTATTTGGCAAATACAGATTTACGTGCATCGCTTACTGAATCGCCGAAAGTATAGCCATTCAGAATTCTGTCATAAAATACATTCGCGAATTCGAGAGCAGCAATATCGTCAACGGCCCATCCTGCTGCAATTACACAGCGCACACCGTTTTCAATCAACTGTGTTCCAATGTTTGCAGCAAGTTTATACCGCTGTTGATAGAGATCTTCAGCAACTCCGCTGATTTTTCCGATATGACAGCAATTAACAAAAACAAGTTCGGGTGCAACACTCATTTGCCTGATTTCGCGGGTTGATAAAAACATGTTGTTGCCAATCACCATTCCCGAACCTTTTGAAATATCCTGGTTAAAAATACCGTGACCGGATAAATGAATAATCCGATAATCATTGCAAAACAGTTTTTCAATTATCTCATCACTGGTTCCCTTGTAACTGGTTGTAATTTTAATTCCCCTTTCCAAAAGTTTTGCAGCTACCTGCTGGCCTTCTTTTAAAGCGCCCGGCAGTTGAGTGGCAAAACCTTTCAAATCGGGGTCGGCAATTACAAGCGCATTGTTTTGCGGGGTTGATTTGATTACCCTGTTGTAATTCTGGGTCGATAATTGCCTGATCATGCCGGAAGCAACACATAAAGGACGGGAATCCGAAATTTCGTCAAGCAATAATTCCCAGGGATATTCTGCTGTGTAGGTGTCAAGGATCCAACTTATATTTCCGTGTCGTTTTAGTTGTTCCTTAAAATCGTTAGGAATTAACAATTCGAAAATTGCTTTTGCGCTTTGAGGAGTCCACCGGTTATTAGTTGACATTCCTTTTATTGCTCCTTCCATCAGGGCAGGAGTTGAAATCAGTTCAATTTCCTTTTCGAATGCACGGCTTGTTGATGCGCTGAATGTGAGACATCTTACAGTTTTTTCCGTGTCATTGTTTTCAACTTTTTTTACTGTGATCCGGTTCCACCAGTCAGTTGAAATTTCGTTGGGTATTCGTTTCTTTGACCCCAGTAGTGTGTGTAACTTTTTCTCTTCCAGTAAAATATGGAACGACCGGGTTTCCTGCTTTTCAATTCTTCCAAGCGAGTAAAGTGCGCCAACTGCTGTATCTTCAAATAATTCCACAAACTCGATATTTCCAATTTGAGGTGTATTTTTCAGATTAAGATTTCTAACTTTTATGTTTGCATTTTGAACACCCTGTAAAATCCCTTTTAATGAATTCTCAACTTTCAATCCACCATAACCTCCACCAATTATCAGCGATGAAATGCCGACAGTCTGAATGTTATTTTCGGCTTTATCTTTTTGATTGTCAGTTTGTTTGAAGTTTAAGAGATATTTGCAAACACCCTGTTCAACAGTTTTTGTAAGTTCAGAAGAAGTCAGGTTTTCGGGTTTGCCCAGGCCAATAATTATAGCTCCTCTAAAACCTGGCTGATCAGATAAAAACAATTCATTTGTTCCAATTGAGCCGGGATAAATACCCAAACTATGTCTGTAACTTAGCGCTTCGCCAAGATTTTTATTTATTTCTTTTTCTGCTGATAAAATTCCGTCGTCTTCAAAATGTCCGGCCAACAACGGGTATTTTGCATAAAAAAGATCGCCATGACTTATTGTTACTGAAATGGGAGGCATTTCCATTTGTGGTTCTGTTTCTCCGCCAATTCCCAATACAGAAAAATCGACACCAGCCTGTGAAAGGTCAAAATCGCGATAATCAGGAGATTTAAACAACAATTCATCGCCCCGCAATGAAGGGCGTTTGTCTGGAAATAAATTGGTGCTTCCGCTTACAAGTATCTCTTTGATTCCCTTCAGCATATCAGCATGGCAAGCCAGTTCGCCGTGTGAAACATTTGCATAGTAAACCGATTTTTTATCAATCATCAATTTGGGGATGCCGCTGTTCCATGTTACGCTTTGGTCTCCTTCT
>DAOPKR010000031.1:9112-12834 GCA_035391305.1 Draconibacterium sp. | reverse complement strand
GGTGCGCCAAGGAATATCAATCTAAAACCATCTGAATTATTGAGCTTCAACCAGGTATCTTTATGCAAAACAATAAAATCACGAATAAGAACTCCTCCCATCGAATGGCCAATCATTTTTACAGGTTTACCAAATCTCAGAAGTTCCTTTACTTTTTTATTCAGAAGTGCGGCAGAATCCTCCAACGGCAGTCGCCAATCATACGGAAAAGTTACCACATCGTAATTGTCTTCAAGTTCTTCTGCAAGTCGTTTATAAGAAGTTGAAATCAGTGAAGCAGCATTTATTTTATTGCTTAATTTTAAATCGGACAGGCCGCCAGTTATGATTTTAATATAATTGATCCATAGTAATTTACTTTCAAGTTCAAGGTTGGATCCCATAATTCCGGGCAGCAACAAAACAATGGGTTTTGTACCCGTAATTTCTTTACTGAATAACTGGCCACCATCAGGTCTGAAATTAATATTTCTGTCAGAAGCAACTGAAACAGAGAGTGGTTCGTCGGTAAATCCCGGTAACTGAGTTCCCCATTCAGATTTTAGTGCGGTTAAAACAGCGTGATTTGTAATGCCATTTTCGAAATATTTGAAATGATTGAGTTGGTTATCTTCATAGAAAAATCTTTGTACTTTTCCTGATCTGCGGGTTCCCAACGACATGGTTTCAGTGTCAACAACAAGATCATTCTTCCGCAGAAAGAACAGTTTGCTGGCAATTATCCAAATTGCATTTAATTTTAATGCTGGCTTCGAGTTTCCTGCAATAATCACCAGCGAATTGTTGATAATAATGCGGCCGTCAGGATTTTCCAGATCCATTGGGCAGTTAAGCGCTTTTATAAATGGTGATCCAGGGTTTTGAACCTCCAGACCAGGTAACACTTCGGGTTTGTTTTTACTGTCAATTACTGCCGCAGTCAGATTTCTGAAAGCCATATAAATTGGGTTGGCAGCCATTCCGGTTGCAACACCAATCAGATTTAAAGTAATGTTAAAGAAAAAATCCAAACGTTTTGAAGCAAGTGTTGTACCACCGGCCGGACAGGCAATGCGAATGAATTTTTCAATTTTTATTTTTTTCCCGGTCAGAATTGCATTTATTTCATTTATAGTTTTTTCAATTTCTGAAAAATAATTTTTAGGATATCCGTTTTTAAGAATGGACATTTCAGTGGAATTGAAGGCATTTGAAGTTGTGCTGTTGCAAAACCTCGATAAAATTTCACCTACCAAACCACCGCGCGAAGTTGTAATTAAGTGTAATACACAGTTATTCGGCAGTTGCGATACCAATGCCTTTACATTTTGAATCGGATTTTCTGTTAAAGTGCGGTGCTGAAATGCGAGAATCCGGTTTTCATAGGTTTCGTTAATGTAACTCATAAAATCAGTTCCCAATGCTTCGCCATATGATCCGATTGTTGAAGACGCCGTTCCGTGAATTAAAACCAGATATGGTAAGGCAGTGTTGTCAGGAATAAAATCAATAAGCTGAAAATCAGAATTTAATCTGTATAAACCAATCTTGCTTTCCAACTGTTTTTCTTCGAGATTTGATGCCAGTTTTTTGACTTCCTTTGCAGCAACTTTTTTCGAAAAAACTTTAAACGCCTTTAATACTATATTGCCAACAATCGAGCGGTCAGTGCTTGCTGAGCTAATTTCAAGCGGTAATTCGAAAACAGCATCTTCGGTAGTTGAGCGTTTTACTGAAGTCAGTAATTCAGGAAATATATCATCCAAAGTATCAGGGTTTGAAATCCAGTTTGTGCCGTCTTCAAATTCAAACTCCAAAACCTGATCTTTTTCAAACACTAATTTTTTGCGTTTGTCCTCACCTCTCTGAGAAGTATCAATCTGAAAATAATTCAGCAATTCAAGACTTTCATCCGAATATTGGTTTTTGTCAATATCAGTCTTTTCGGTCCCGTTGAAAGTAATGGCGTTGATCTTCATTTTGTATGATTTATAAATCATACAATTTATGACAATCTAACATAAAAAACAATAGGAGTTTTTAATCTGATATTGTTGCGGAACGCAGAAAAGCAGTGCATTTAAGTGGTGAATAAATCAAATTCCCAAAAGAAAAATAGCTGGTATTTTATGTAAATCAGGCAACTTGTTTTTCCATTGCTGCATCGTTTTTGAGGCAATAAACTCATTTTCACCGGTAATGTTGGCGGCAATACAAAGTAGGGTAGTGGGTAGGCAAGTTTTTAATAAGTCGCTCATCAGGTGATTGTTGCGGTACGGTGTTTCTATAAAAATTTGTGTTTGGCGTTGATTAATCACCCGTTTTTCGAGTACCTGAATTTCCTTAACCCTGTCGGTTGGTTTAACAGGCAGGTAGCCTTTAAATGCAAAATCCTGACCGTTCATTCCCGAAGCCATTAAAGCCAGCAGAATGGAAGACGGACCAACAAGCGGTACAACTTTGTATTCTTTTTGATGTGCAATTTTTACAACGTCGGCACCCGGGTCAGCAATCCCCGGACAACCTGCTTCGGAAATTACAGCAACATCAAATCCCTGTTCAAGCGGTTTTAAATAGTTGGGTATTTCAGCGTATTTTGTTCGTTTATTCAACTCGAAAAAAGTACAGTCATCAATATTTATCTCTTTATTTACCTGTTTCAAAAACCTTCGGGCAGTACGAATATCTTCAACAATAAAATACCTTGTATTGGTTAGAATTTGAAAAATCTGGGCGGGTAATACATTTTGCCATTCACCTTCACTTAAAACATTTGGAACAAGATAAAGCTTTGTCATTATGAATTTTTCTGTAAAAATAGGGATTATCGCCATTAAAGCGCAGCATTTGTTAAATTTGCAAAGTGAATAAACCTGAAAAAATAAAAATTGAAGCTACACTACTTGGTACCGGTACTTCGCAGGGAGTTCCGGTGATTGCCTGTGATTGTGATGTTTGTCAGTCATCAGATCCAAAGGATAAGCGATTGCGTTCGTCATTGTTGTTAAATATAAATGAGCAGAACTTTGTTATTGATGCCGGGCCTGATTTCAGGGCACAAATGTTAAGGGAAAAAGTAAATTCACTGCGGGCAATTCTGCTGACACATGAACACGTTGATCATATTTTTGGATTGGACGATATCCGCTCTTTTAACTGGACACAAAAACACCCCACCGATATTTATGCTGAAGAACGTGTACAGGAAGCAATTAAAAGGATATTTCACTATGTGTTTGCCAATTTCAAATATCCGGGAGTACCAAAAATGAACCTGCACCTGATAAATGGGAATAAATTTAAAATTGATGGAATTGAATTTATTCCGATACGCTGTTTTCACCATAAATTGCCGGTTTATGGTTTCAGAGTTGGGGATTTGACTTATATTACCGACACAAATTTTATTCCTTCAGAAGAACTTGAAAAGATAAAAGGAAGCCGGATTTTAATAATCAATTGTCTTCGAAGAGAGAAGCATATTTCGCATTTTAATCTCGAAGAAGCGCTTTCTGTAATTCAGGAAATCAAGCCGGGAAAGGCATTTTTAACGCATTTAAATCATGGTTTTGGCAAACATGATGATATCAGTAAAGAACTCCCTGAAAATGTTTTTGTTGGCTACGATGGGTTAAAAATGGTGATTGAGTGATTGAATGATTGATTGAATGAATGAGTGAATGGGGAATGCAAAAACATGGTTTTAGCTTGCTACCCAAATCTGAACCTTGAACTCAGAACTC
>DAOPKR010000031.1:0-9012 GCA_035391305.1 Draconibacterium sp. | reverse complement strand
TGCAAAAACATGGTTTTAGCTTGCTACCCAAATCTGAACCTTGAACTCAGAACTCTAAACTTTGAACCTTGAACTCTGAACCGTTTCTACTTTTCAACCTCAGCCAAAATCACAACATAGTTTTTTCCGTATTTTTTGGCACATTTCGGACAGGTTGTGTACCACATAAATATTTTACCTGTTTTAATTCCCTGTGTTTCGCACCATGAAACGAAATCTTTATGCCACTTTCCGGTATCGCTGAAAGATCCTTCGTAAACCTTGCTCACAAAAGTGCCACTCATTGTTGTATTTTGGGCTCCCGGTATTTTTTTATCAACCGCCAGGTAAATGTCCATGTTCCATTTTGTAGTATGGTCAGAAAGTCCCAGATTATCAGTAACAATTGCGTTTTCATGCCTGATTAGCTTATCGAGTTTCCTCATAATTCCACCAAAATTAACGGGCATGTAAAAAATTGTAAATACACTGTCTTTGATAAACTTTTTTTCTTTCCATTCAAAGGTTTTATCGTCCCAGTTAGCGGGTTCAAATTTGGGGCAACAAATGTTTCTATCGGTATTTTCTTGTGACATAATGCTGATTATTTGGTTATTCTGATGAAAAAATCAGTGATTTAAAATTAGTGATAAATATAATTTTAACCAATTTAAAGCGGGTTGAATAAATGGTTCTGAAGATAATTTTTCAAACTTCCTCCACCGATAATTAAGTATTGTCTCCTAAGTTTTTTCAAATGATTTGCGGGTCATCAGAGAAGAAATTAATAGAAGAGAACATAATAAATTAGGTTTCTCAATTCACCCGACAACTAAAACCTGTATTTTATTTAGACATTTTCTAAATAGTAATAAATAATTTCGTACATTTCATCAATTAAATCATTTCACTATCTGTTAAAAAGCTCAAAATGTATTTTGAATTTGTGGTTACAAGTCAATTTTTAAATTATGATAGCTGATATTGAATTCATATATAAACATAAATATAAGCCGCTGACTAATTGGTATTCAGTTAAAAAATATATTTCAACAATTAAAAATAAAACAAAATGAAAAAAACATTACACGAACATTTAGATCCTCAAAATGGCCCCAAAAGAATTTTATCGTTGGACGGTGGTGGTATTCGCGGTGCACTCACACTCGGATATTTAAAAAAAATTGAAACAATTTTGAGAACAAAGGAAAATGATCCGGAATTATTGCTTTGTGATTATTTCGATTTGATTGGAGGAACTTCAACAGGTTCAATTATTGCAGCAGCTTTGGCAATAGGTAAAAGCGTTGATGAAATAGCTGAATTATACATGAAACTTGGCGGCGAAATATTCGGGCAAAAGAAAAAATGGTATAATCCTTTGCAAACCTGGCAATTTTTAAAAGCCAGTTATGATTACAAGGCGCTGGAAGATAACCTGAAAGCCATTTTTGGAACAATGACTTTAGAAAGTGATCAAATAAAAACGGGTTTATGTATTGTTGCAAAACGCGCCGATACAAACAGTACCTGGCCGCTGATCAATCATCCGAAGGGAAAGTTTTTTAATACCCAGTTGGGGAAGAACAAAAATATTCCGCTTTGGCAGGCAGTTAGGGCAAGCAGTGCAGCGCCAACTTATTTTGTACCTCAAATGATTGATGTGGGTGACGGGCAAAGGGCAGCTTTTGTTGACGGAGGTGTAAGTACGGCAAATAATCCGGCGCTAACTCTGTTAATGGTGGCAACTTTAAAAGGATTTCCGTTTCATTGGCAAATGAGTGCTGAAAATCTTTCAATTGTTTCGGTTGGAACAGGTTACAGTATTTTTAAAAAACAGATTGGTGAGATTACAAATGCATGGATAAAAACCTGGGCCGAAAGTGTACCGGATATGTTAATGCAGGATGCAAGCTGGCAAAACCAGATTATGCTTCAGTGGTTATCTGATTCGCCTACTGCGCATTATGTTGATATGGAAATCGAATATCTGAAAGATGACTATATTGGAATGCAACCTCAACTTAAATATCTGCGGTATAATTTTCCAATTACTGAAAATGAATTAAACGGATTAAAAATTTCTGAAAAAGCATTTACCGGAAAAGATGTAGAAAGCCTTGTTGAAATGAGTAATGCCGAAAACCGTGAAATTTTATATAAAATAGGCAAAGCTGCCGGAGAAAGAGAAATAAAGGATGAGCATTTCAGCTATTTATAAATTGAATTAAAGATGAAACCGTATTGTTTCGTTATTACCTCCTTTGGGAAAAAGGAGAATCTTAATGATTTGAAAACCAAATATACAGAAGGGAAAAAGGACCCTGTTCAAAAAATTGACTTTGACAAAATTTACGAAGAACTGGTTGAGCCGGCAATCATTAAAGCCGGATTGGAACCACTAATAGAGAGGGAAGAAAAGAGTTTTGGCTCCATACATAAAACTATGTATGAAAAAATTATTCTATGTGAATTTTGTATAGCCGATTTAACAAACCTCAATCCAAATGCCTATTATGAACTTGGGATGCGTTATGCGGTGAAACCATTTACAACCATTCCAATCATAGCTTCATCTCATTTTCCTTTGCCCTTCGATGTGGGCCCCGACCGTACATTTGCATACCAGGTTGACAAAGATTTTAATCTGTCGGACAAAGAGAATGATATTGAGAAACTTGCCGGAATTTTATTTCATGCAAAACAAAGCCGAGGTACTGACAGTCCGCTCTATGACATGATAAACGGCATTTCGTTTCAGAATTCTGTAGCACACGAAAAAACTGATGTTTTCAGGGATAAAGTTCAGTACGATGAAGTAATTAAAAATGAATTGGCTTATGCCCGAAATGTTTTTGATGAAGATAAAGACAAAATAAAACCACTTAGAATTGAGGCAATAAATAAGGTAGTTGAAAAATACAAACCGCTTGAAAACATTGAAACGGCTGTGCTTATCGACATTATGATCTCTTACCGGAATATTGAAGCTTTTAATGAAATGATGTTTTTTATTAAGCAATTGCCGCGCTATGTATTCGAAACAGTAATGGTGCAGGAACAGTATGCTTTTGTATTAAACAGAAACGGTGGTAAAGCAAAACCAGTTGATGAGGTAATGATAAATGAAGCTGAATCTGTTTTGCGGAAACTTGAAACTGAAGGAAAAGCGAGCAGCGAATCATACGGTATTTGGGGAAGAATTTACAAAGACAAATTCGAACGCGCATATAAAGCAGGAAATATAGGAGAAGCAAAAGTTCACCTGAAAAATGCGCTGAAATATTATGAAAAAGGATTTGATTCGGATCCCCGTGATGCGTATCCGGGGGTAAATTATGTGACTTGTCTGGAATTGTTGGGATTCAGGGTAAAAGCACTTCGTTTGCTTCCGGCTGTTGAATTTGCCGTAAATGCAAAAATGAAACGCAAAGAACCTGATTACTGGGATTATGCTACTTTGCTCGAATTGGCAGTAATAGAGAACAAATTCGATGTGGCAGAAGAGTTTTTTTACGAAGCAAAACCATTGGCAGTTGAGAGTTGGATGTTTGGAACAACACTGGCAAATCTGAATAAGATTTTGAATTTCAGAAAAGAAAGAAATGAAAATACAACTGAACTTGAAGAGTTTATTGGATTATATAATTAGACACTAAGTTTTTAATATTATGGCGCCGATAGCTGGGAATACTGAGCGAAAATGTTTTGTTATAATGGGCTTTGGTATCAAAACTGATTTTGCTACAGGAAGAAAACTAGACTTAAACAAATCATACAAACTTTTAATAAAACCGGTAGTTGAAAACAAAGGGCTAAAATGTATCCGCGCTGACGAAATCCTACATTCAGGATCTATCGATTACCAAATGTACAATGAGTTGTATAATGCAGATTTGGTAATTGCAGATCTTTCAACTGCAAATGTGAATGCATTCTATGAACTTGGAATAAGACATGCATTTAAAAAACGCATAACAATTGTTATTTCGGAAGATAAATTCGCTTATCCCTTTGATTTAAATCATGTTAAAATTACAAGTTATACGCATCTTGGAGAGGCTATTGATTATGAAGAAGTATTAAGATTTCAGAAAGTGCTTGGAGAAACAATTGATGCTGTTCTGGACAAAGAAGATTCAGACAGCCCCATTTATACTTATCTCCATGAGCTTGCGCCGCCTCTTTTTCAAAACCAACTATCGATAAATATCGAATCTGCAAATAAATCGGATGACGAAACAAGATTCCAAAAAGGAAAAGAAAATGATACAGATGGTTTTGAAGAAGAAACCCTTATAAAACCTGTTATCGATAATCCAACTTTTGGCTTTCTCATTGATCAGGCTGAAGATGCTCTGCATGAAAGAAATTACCCAACTGCAAAGGCGCTTTTTCAGGCTGCATTGGCATTGATGCCCGGAGAATCTAAAATTGATCCGTACATAATCCAAAGACTTGCATTTACTACCTATAAAACCAGGTTGCCCGATGAAATTACAGCTTTGAATGATGCAATCGCGCTTTTATCAAAATTGGATATTGAACGCACAAATGATACAGAAACAGTTTCGCTGGCAGGCAGAATAGAAAAGGAACTTTTTGAAAGAGGCCAGGGAGTTGAGCATTTAGCAAAATCTATTGAATTTTATCAGCGCGGTTATTTCTTATTACACAATCGTTACCACGGTTTAAACCTTGCATTTTTATTTAATAAACGTGTTGACTCTTTTGAACATTACACTTTGGAAGATAAAATTGCTGATATGGTTTTCGCAAGCCGTATCAGGCGTCAGGTGCTTAAAATGTGCGAAAAAGACTGGAATGAAATAATTGAGCGCAAAAACAGGATTGCTTCAAAAGCTGAATCCGGGAATATAACAAATATGTCAAATTTCAACGAAGCAGAAGAAAATCAGGAAATGTTCTGGATTCAGGTAAACAAAGCCGAGTGTCATTATGGCTTAGGTGAAATGGAAGAATTTAATGAAGCACTTACAGCAGCAAAGAAAATTGACCATACCGATTGGATGATGAAAGCATTTGACAAGCAACACGATGAAATGGAAGCTTTGATGACAAAACATGGGCATTTGCTGAATCCGCCGTGGAAAAAAGGGTAATCAGAATGAATATTACAATTGGTTTTTTAAGCTTACGTAGCTTTAAAAAAGGTAAACTATTGCTGTAATTTAGGTGTATTTTTTTTTACCCATGGAAACACCACAACCACTGCCGAAACCAAATAAATTCCACCGGCAAAAATAAATGCGCTTTCGAGGTTTATATTATCTGTCATCCATCCCAAAAGCGGTCCAACTACAGCAAAAATAATCCGGATAATAAAATCACGAACCGATAAGATTGTAGCTCTTATTTCGCTTAGAGCGTATTGATTTATGTAGTTTTTTAAAATTGGTGATGCAATGCCGCGAACAAGGTAAAAGAGGAATAAAAATGTAATTCCCCACAACGAAATAACTATCCCTGACAATAAATAACCGAGAGTCAATAATCCAATTATTACATAAAGTGTATGTTTTTTCCCCAGAAAAATCTCAACCTGATGGGCAAAAACGGAAGAAATACCAACTGTTAAATTCAATGCAGTCCAGAAAATGCCATACATTTCAACGGGCAAACCAATAGCTATAAAATAGGGTTGCACAAGCCATGCAAAAGTAAGTGTTGCAGTTCCGGTAATTGCCGAAAGCAGAATTGAAATGCGCAAATTGTGGTTGTGCGTTAAGGTACTTCTAATATTCCTGACAATTTTTTTGAGCGAGTGAATGTGTTCGATTGTATGGATTTTAGGCTCTACTAAAGTAAAAGCTGCCGGAATTGCAATTGCAGCTACAACAAACTGAAAATAGAAAGGAGTGCGTAAACTGATTGCAGCCAGCAGCCCTCCCAAAACTCCGGCAAAAGCTTCTGCAAAGTTTCCCGCAGAAGTTATTCTTCCTTCATTTTTTGTGTATTGTTCTGTTTTTCCCGAAGCTTTTAAACTATCAAAAAGCATTGCCGAATCGGCTCCTGAAACACAGGCGTGCGCTATTCCCAAAATAATTTCTGCAACTGCAAAAGCCAAAAAACCAAATGAAAAACTATATATAAGAAAACCAGTAGCACCTAAAATACTACCTGCAAACAAAGTTTTTTTGCGTCCCCAAACATCTGCCATCCATCCTGATGGCACTTCCATTCCTACAATAGCTACTGAATAAATGGCTTTCAGCGTAAAAATTTCCTGCATTCCCATTCCATTTTCCTGGTAAAAAAGCACAACAACAGGCATGACAAGGTTAAACCATTTCGATATTTTAATTAAAAAAAGCCGCGATATGTTTTTTCCGAATTTTGCTTTCATCAGATTTTGCAAAAATAACATTCGAAAGACTCAAGTAAACATTACACAGTTTTATAATTTTTATTTGGGTTGAATTAAATTCGGAATACTAAAACTTTAATTACAGGTTTTCTTTTACTTTGTATGCAGAATTATACTTTTGTTTTTACAGACATTAAACAGTTAGATATGAATTTATTTATTCCTAAAAATTACAAATCGGTTTTGGATGTTTATCAAACCGAACAGGCTATTAAGCAGATAAGAGATTTTTTTCAACTCAATTTATCATCCGAATTGCGTTTAAGGCGCGTGACTGCACCGCTTTTTGTTAAACAGGGTACAGGTGTTAACGATGATTTAAATGGCATTGAGCGCCCGGTTTCATTCCCAATGAAGGATTTGAAGGACGATGTTGCAGAAATTGTACAGTCGCTTGCAAAGTGGAAACGAATGGCACTTGCCGATCTTCAAATCAAAGAAGGCTTTGGTATTTATACTGATATGAATGCAATACGCCCGGATGAGGAGTTGACTAATATGCACTCACTTTATGTTGATCAGTGGGACTGGGAGAGAGTAATTACCAATGAAGATCGCAATCTTGATTTCCTGAAATACATAGTTCGAAAAATTTATGCTGCAATTGTTCGAACAGAGTTTCATATTTCAGAGAACTATTTTGATATTTCACCTGAATTACCCGAAGAAATTACTTTTATTCATGCAGAAGAACTGGCTGCAAAATATCCTGACTTAACACCACTTGAGCGCGAGAACGAAGCTTCAAAAAAATATGGTGCAATTTTCGTAATTGGTATTGGTGGACAAATGCCAAATGGCAAAATTCATGATGGGCGCGCACCCGATTATGATGATTGGAGCACACCCACAGTGAATGGATTCAGGGGATTAAACGGCGATATTATATTATGGAATAATGTTTTAAAACGTTCATTTGAAGTTTCTTCAATGGGAATAAGAGTTGATAAACAAGCATTACTGCATCAGTTAAAAATCAGGAATAAAGAAGAACGCAAGAATTTAATGTGGCACAAAATGTTGTTGAACGATGAATTGCCACTTACCGTTGGCGGAGGGATCGGACAATCACGCTTGTGTATGTATTTCCTGCGTAAAGCCCATATTGGCGAAATTCAATCGAGTATTTGGCCCGATGAAATGATTAACAAATGTAAAGTTAACGGAATTCACTTGCTATAAGCAGTTTCTCGGTTAAGTTTGGAGTTAAAAGTTCAACTATTGTACAAGCTGAAAAGAAAAAAGTGGAATGTTCAACTTTCGAATGCCTGAGTTTGTTTTTTGTGATTTGAATTCTATCTTTGCACCCGCAAAATAAGGTACGCCTCGGTAGCTCAGCTGGATAGAGCAACTGCCTTCTAAGCAGTAGGTCATGGGTTCGAATCCCGTCCGGGGTACAAACAGATAATTCAGATTTGGCTAAAAGCACTTAAATCAATATTTTAAGTGCTTTTTTGTTTTGCCGCAGAACCCTAAAAGGGTCAATCTTAATCATATTTGTCGAGAACTAATGTTAAATAGAATAAAAAAGGTCTCGCTGAACTCTGTAACTCTTTGAATGAGCTAGTGTTAATTTATTTTGTTTTGCATTGTTTCCCGTTGTATTGTGCTTTCTCATAATGTAATTTTATAGTGCTTTTACAGTTAGACGAGACATGTTTTTGAAAAAATATTAAAATGAGAGCTACAGTTGCATTTCTGTTAAAAGTATTTAAAGCAGGCCGTTGCATTGTAACGCTTAAAAAGGTATGTTTCGGCTTGGTCTAATTTTTTGTTTGTAGTGCATAATTCTCCCTGGGGTAGATGTGGCTGGCTATCATAGTAGTGTATGCATGAAGATGCAAAATAGCTGATAAATTTTAAGCAATATCTTTAGACAGTCTGACGGTTCAAATTAGATAAATCTGGAAGAATTGTTGTGAACAATCAATAGTGCATTGTTAATAACTTTTTTTTGTTTACTTTTACATTTCTTGTAGAAATAATAATAAACCAGGATTTTATGGAAAATTTTGCCAAATTAATCCACAAATCACATATAACCTATTTACCCACGAACTTTCCTGCCCAATTTTATGGTTTGCCCGATGGCAAAGTTTATATTCTTTTTGCACGTTTGTATGAGATTAAATACCAACGCTCCGGAATCGAGTTTGTCACTGCCGAACATATGGAATTTTCGTATAACTACACTGAAGAAAAATTGATATCACATAGTAATTTAGATTTAAAAAAGCCTGTTTATCCTGAACAGGTTGACAAGCAAAATCCAAAGTTTAAGATTTTAAAGGTTAACAGGGAAATAAATTCGCTTGCAGAGGCATTTGTGCTCTTAAACAAAAAAGCCAAAACACAGCTTTCAGCAAAACCTCAGGATATTCAAATCATTCCGGAAAAAGGAAACCGCGACCACCTTTCAATTGCATAACCAAATACAGTTTTGCGGTTGAAAAATATTGCAAATAACTCAAATCATGAATTCTGCCGTGTTCAGCCAAAGTTGTTTTACCAGGCTTTTCACTAAATAAAAATAAGTTCATTTTTGTTAAAAACGAGAAGAGATTCTTTATGATTATTGGTTGATGCCTATATTATTTAAAACAAAAAAGAGGGAACCTCTGTTCCCCCTAATTGCTGTTTAATTC
>DAOPKR010000030.1:34247-38935 GCA_035391305.1 Draconibacterium sp. | reverse complement strand
GCTTAAAACCTTTTCCGCCAAATAAAACACTTTTTCCAATTCTGTAATATCTTTGCCGGGTACATGAAACCGGGGGCTGATATTTTGGTTTGAAACACAAATAATTATAATCCCTGTTTTTTAAAGAAGTCAGTATGATTTCATCAAAAAATTTCACGTGTATGAAGAAATTAATTTGTTTTTCAACAGTTCTTATTTTGATCCCTGTTTTGCTGATGATTTTTTCGTTTAAGTTTAATGAACCATCAGGGGCAAACAGCGCAATTTATTCAAACAATGAGGCTAGCGGCAAAGAACTGGCTTTGGTTTACTGCAAAATATGTCATCTTTTTCCCGAACCGGCCCTGCTTGATAAGAAAACCTGGACTACAAGTGTTTTACCAAATATGGGGTTGCGTTTAGGCATAAAACAAAAGGACAAAGATCCGTATGAAAGCCTTGACAGCATTGATATGGAAATAGTGAAGCGTTTAAATATTTACCCGGAAACCCCTCTTATCATGAAAGAAGACTGGGATAAAATTGTTGCATATTACAAAAACGAAGCTCCGTCCGTGCTTCCCAAACCAAAAACTGATGCTGTTGAAAACAACTCAAAAATGCCTTTCACTCCCCGGTATATCAGTATTGGTGATCCGGGTTTTCCAATGGTTACAATGCTTGGTTTTAACGATTACACAAAGGAACTTTATATTGGGGATTTCGATAATTTGTATGCTTTAAACAGTTCATGGGAATTAACCGGGCAATGGAAATTAAACAGCCCTGCAACCCATATTGAATTTCAGAAAAGCCGACCTCCCCTTGTTCTAACGATCGGTCATTTTGGGCCATCCGACCAGAATCTTGGAATTCTGTCGGTGCTGTACCCTTCAGATGACCAAAGTCAAAATGTTTATATCGATAATTTAAAAAGGCCTGTTTATTTTGTGACAGGTGATTTAAACGGCGACAATAAAAGAGACGTAGTTGTGTGCAATTTTGGAAACTACCAGGGCAAGCTGTCGTGGTTTGATGATTGTGATGCACAAAAAGAGCATGTTTTAAGTTTACTTCCGGGTGCCCGAAATGCAGTAATAAAAGATTTGAATCATGATGGTAAGCCGGATGTAATTGCGTTGATGGCACAGGCCTACGAAAAAGTTTCGGTTTTCAGGAATAAAGGAAACAATGTTTTTGAGGAAGAACCACTTATTGAATTCCCTCCTGTGTATGGAGTAAGCTATTTTGAACTGGCTGATATAAATAATGATGGTTATGATGATATTTTGGTAAGTAACGGAGACAACTGGGATTTATCAGCCATTGATAAACCCTATCACGGATTCAGGATTTATTTGAATGACGGTAAAAACAAATTCCGGGAAAGTTTTTTCTTTCCAATGTATGGCTGCAGTAAAGTAATGACCGGAGATTTTGATAAAGATGGAGATTTAGACATTGTTGCTATTTCATTTTATGCCCAGCTAAGAAATCCGGGTCACAGTTTTGTTTATCTGCAAAACAATGGCAATTTGAATTTTTCAAAATCCTATTTACCCGAAGCAAAAGACGGAAAATGGCTGACCATGGATGTGGCAGATATTAATAACGACGGGTTTCCTGACGTTTTACTGGGATCTTTTATTTATAACATTAACGAAATGAGCAAAGCAATTACTGCTTCGGGCCAGACTGATTTCCCGCAGGTTCTGCTTCTGACGCAAAATCCATAGCGATGAAAGACATACTATTTCCTTACCTGCCGGAAATTTTCTTATGCTGGATTTTTATTTTCCTGTTCCAAACGTTCCGTTTCGACTGTTTATTAAATGGAAGTTTTATGCCGGCACAAACAAATTGAAGTTAGAAGTTTTCCAATACTTCCAGCGTTAAATCAAATAAGCCAGATAGTTGCAGTGCCGCGTAACAGGAATCTTATCTTTAGTTTGGTTTTCAGTAAAAGTCGTTCAGCGAATTTGTGTAATAACTGTAGTCAATTTTATATTTCCGCTGAAAAATGTGGGGTTCTTTATATCCAACCGGAACCAAAGTCAGTTTTGTTAAACCATTTACTGTTTTAAACTTTGTTGCATTCAGTGTTTGCTGGTCAAACAAAACATCAAAATAAAACAGGTACTTCCCTACCCATTTTATATAGTTTTCCGATTCTTTTTCACTAAGCTCTCCCTGCCTGTTAATCAGCCTTAACCCTTCATTTTTGCTGTAAATTTCTTTTTGAAATTCAACACCATTTAAAGGGATTCCGTTTAACGTGGGCATAATATTAAACTGTGGGTCGATGAAAATCCACTTTTCTAGTTCTTTTGAATAAACCTCGGTAACAACGTGGCCTGCACCGGTTCTGACTTTTTCAACATCTCTTGTTTTCAAACCAAGCGTTCGTGCCGGAATTCCAATGCTGTTGAGAGCTGAGGTTGCCACAATTCCATACTCAACACACCTGAATTGCTTTCCTTCGCCTGCTTCCTTTAAAATTGTTAAAGCATCTGATTTTGATGGATTGTTGCTGCCGTTGTGTTCCCATTGCCTGCTTGTCCAGTCCAGTATTTCAAGTATTTTATCCAGTTCCTTTTCGTGCCCGTTTACCGGCAGTTCAGCAATATACAGGTTTCTCAATTCCCTGAGATATTCGTTTGCGCTTGTGTCGGCATAAAAAAAGGTATAAAGTGTATTTGGTGCGTCAGTTGTATATGATATTTCCTTTAGTTTGGCAGATGGACTGACATTTATTAAACGAAAAAACGAAGAACAACTGCTTAATAAAACGCTAAGCAACAGAATTGCAACAGATTTATTTACCATGATTTTTGTTTTGTTTTTTTAGGCTAGGATTTTTGGCCTTGAATATACACTGAACCAATCATTGTTACAAACAACTGTTAAATGTTCAGCTTTATTTATTATTTTTTTAATGTTTACTGCAAATTAAGAAGTTAGTTTAACCCCGTCCAGCATTGCCATTTCAAGCGTTTCAAAATTTATATCCCTTAACGTTTTGAACTTAATACAATAACCCGTTACACTTGCCTTGCCAATTTTTTCTCCATATTTTTCCGGCAAATACTTTTTGTCATTAATGCCCATAATATAAACCGATATTCCGGTTGTATTTGCGCTTATACCGATCTGATAAAACTCTTTGGTCTTTCCGTCGGCATATTTTACAGTTTGAAGTCCGTATCCTATATTGGGATTGGAAACTATTTTGCCATTGGCGTCTTTGCCATCCAAAAACCACAGTTTGCCTTTTGGCAGTAACTGCAAAATGTGTTTGTGCAAAACTTCAAGTTCCGAACGTTTAAGTTCGGGCAGGCTGCCGAGGTAACTTTTTATTTGATTCTCAATGCTCATATTTTCACTTTTTTTTAAATCAACTGTTTCCTGAACCACGAACCTACACTGAAAGAATATCTGGAAAAACCGGAAATACCGGGCAAATTAATAGATTGTGCTTTTCCATAATTTGCTCCACCAGGAAAAGTTCTTTTTGTAACTGACATGAAAAGTCGTGTTCCTGAAATCCACCTCTTTAAAAGACCTATTCATTCTGTTCAAAATGTTAAAACGAAAAAAAATTCCGGTTAAAATATTCCTGTAACTTTACACATAAACACGGAATCCAACTTTGTGTTGGATGTTCCAGTTCAATCGTTCATTATTGTTTAACGTACTTATAAAAAAAAGCATCCATTTTTTGCTGCATGTATTTGTTGGGGCGGTCAGCCATGTCCATGGCATGCGGCCAGAGCGGCAGTTTATAATATTCGCTTGGCACTCCTAACCTGTCGAGGCGGGCTTTTAATGTGTCGGACTGGCTTTGCGGCAACAGGTTGTCGGAAGTACCCTGAAAAATTAGCGTTGGCGGTAAATCTGCACGCAGATATTTTGCAGGCGAAGCCTCCCAGTACAATTCAGGTTTTTCGGTGTAGGAATGGCCAATGAAACCCGTTACAAGTCCCTGCGTTTGTGCATAGGGCGTTGTCATATCAACAGGTCCGTAAATATCAACTACGGCTTTTATTTTGCGGGGCGGTAAATCAATGTACGCGCTGTCGAGGTGTATCCGGGGTGTTTTCAAATCATAAGCTGTCATTAAAACCAAATGCCCGCCGGCAGAACCGCCAATCAAAGCAATGCGGTCGGGGTCGTAACCATATTTTTCGGCGTTACAAAAAAGCCAGTGCGCGGCATCAGAAACATCCTGCACACAAGCCGGGTAAATACTGTCGTTCTTTAACCTGTAAGAAACTGTTGCCGTTATATAGCCCTTTTTTGCATAATCAACAAGGTAAACCAGGTAATCGGAGCGTTTACCGCCTTTCCAGCCACCGCCGTGCACAAAAACAAGTAAAGGTGCGGGTTTTGTCAGATTTTTGGGTTTATAAATATCAAGCTGTAATGATTTACCGTTTACATTTTTGTACTCAATATTCTTGAATTCCTCAATATCAGCAGGAATTTCAGGTTCAAGGTTGGCCATTTTTTCAAGCCCGACACCAATTGCAAGATAATCGAGTAACTCGTAATGATAACCGATGGGCGCTTTTTCTGGAAAAATAAACCCGATGATACGCGGTGTCAGCATCAACAAAATAAAAATGGCGAGGATGGTAAGAAATCCTTTGAAGATGGTTTTGATAATACGTTTTTTCATACTAGTTGCCTGATACTTGTTACTGGTTACT
>DAOPKR010000030.1:3103-34147 GCA_035391305.1 Draconibacterium sp. | reverse complement strand
AACTCTAAACTCAATCCTCCACTACTTTCCCAGTTCTTCCAGCATTTCCTTTAAATTACTATGAATTACTCCTGCAGTTTTTGGCCCAAGTGAATTTTCTTCACCATAAGGCGAATTATCACGTCCGTAGGTGTAAGGTGCTTTTTCGTCCCACTGGCTTTTGGGAATGATATAACCAATTTCGTCGTTAGCAAGACCTACGATAAACTTGTATTTGCCTGGCATTAATTCGCGAATAGGCGGAATTTCAAGGGGCTGAATACCAAAATCATTTCCTTCGGGGGCATCAACCGGGCCATTAACAAGTTCGGGATAAATTTCGCCCGGAATAGTTACAAAAGAAAGCGGGCCAATTTTTATAACCGCCAGTTCAGAGCGCATTTTCATCCAACTCACCGTACCCCGGTTCATTACCCCAAGTGCTGCCCCAAGTTTAAACATGATATTATCTATTTTCATGGGAAGTGTGCGAACAATAACAGAAATGCCAGCCGATTCAATTACTTCTGATGGATTTTCCATTGCATTCAAAGCTAAAAATGAAAGTTGTTTTCCCTGTGCTTCGGTCTTTTCGAAAGTGGGCTCGTTATATTCTTCCCCGGTAAACGGATCTTTTACAGGCAGACTGGGATGTGTTGTCATCAAACCGCCCACCGCACCATTTATATACACACAAATGCCGCCAATCCCGGGTTTCATTAATGTGTCGCCATTAAAAACCCCTTTTTCAACACCTTCGCGCACAAAATGCGGAAAGTCAGATGAAACCAGCAGGTTTTTACTCCACAATGTTTCGGGGTGATCGGCCCAGGCAACAATCGATCCCAACACTTCCCCACTCCTTTTATCAACGGCTTTTATCATTCGCATCCCTGAATCAAAAACTTCCGGTTTGCGCGTGTCTTTCACAAGCGGAATTGCGCCGGATAAATCCTGTGATATTTCCAAACTTGCAGGGCTCAGATTCTTAACTGCTGTTTCAACAGATTGCACAATCCTTGTTTTCACAAATTTCATGTACTCTTTATTGAGCCCGTCCTTAACAGGTGTTCCGCTCCACATTCCAATCATATCAGGGCCTTCGTGGGTGTGGGTTGAAGAAATTACTGCATAGCTTATTCCTGATTCAGGTGAAATTAAATTGCGGACATCCACAACATCGTCGTTCATAAAACCAATAGCATCAATAGAAACAATTGCAAGGCGGGTTTTACCGTCGTCAATTATCATTGTCCGCGCCCAGGTATCGTCGTGCACACCGTTGGTGGGTTTTCTGTTGCTGAAACCTGCAATCCACACGGGGTCAAACTTTCCGTTTCCATTTCCATCGGTAAAAGTGTCTCCATCTTCAGGGTTGTATTCGTTGTCGCCGTTGCTGTCAATCCAACGGTCGGGAACTTCGGGTGTGATTGTTACTGCTGCAAACCCAACATTCAAAGCAGACGGAGAATTGTTTGTTATCTTCAAATCGGCTGTGTATCCGGGATGCCGGTCTCTCATGTTCATAAACATCCAGGTTACAAGTGCGGCAAACAGCAGGATAACAACGAACCCCAGGATTTTAAAGAATTTCTTCATTTTATGCTATTTTTTTGTTTTTAAAATTACAAATTTCAGTGATCAAATGTCCGTGATTTCCTACTTCTCCCCACTTTCATCTCATAATACTACGCCTTCCAATCTTTCAAAGAAAAGAAAGAGAAACTTAAGAACGGACTTCCGACTTCCTATTTTCTTTTCAAGTTCTTATATCTTTATTGGAAATTGAATGTTCATTATTGAAAATTTACTTTTTGTTATTAAAGATTCCATCTTCCTGCAAACTACTCATAAAGATGGAATCCGTTTTCTTTTCGGTCTTCGGACTTCAGACTTCCAACTTCCAACTCCTTCCTATTTCTTATACATAACTTTTCGCTCTATCTCCGGATTATCAATTTCGGGTCCCTGTTCAATTTTTCGCCAGTCGATGGTTTTGTTGTATTTTTTCATCGAAAGTTCAGCATCAAAGATGCGTGAATCGTGGCGTTCAAATGTGTAAGGCGTGTAATCGGGTTCAGAAGTAAAAAAATCGGTTAAAAGCGAAGCCGTAACATCAAACTGATTTACATAAGGCACATTCAGAATATTGTAAATTGTTTTCAGTATAGACCCAAAATTGGCATGGGTGTGCGATACATAACCTTTTTTCACATAAGGGCCTGCCATCATTAAAACTGAGCGGTGGCCGTCAACATGGTCAACTCCACCCTGCGGATCATCTTCGGTAATAATTACAAGCATGTCCTTCCAGTATTTTGTGCGCGAAAGAAAATGCAAAATACGGCCAACTGCCAAATCATTATCAACCATATATGACTGTTTGTAAGGATATCCATCTTCAGGTCTGATATCAGCACCATGATCGTTTGGAATCTGAACTGTTACCAGGGAAGGCATCTTTTCGTTTCCCTTTATCCATTTGGCCGTAAACTCTCTTTCAAACTGGTCCATCCGGTATTGATCGGGAATATTTGTGTTGTATCCCGCATAATCATGACTTGTTCTTGTAAACAGCGCATTTTGCATCGGAATCATCACACCGTGCGCTGCACCTGTGTTTGTATCATACCATTCTTCACGCTCATGTCCGGCTTCATTGGCTTCACCAAAGTTATAAAACGAAACATTTTGCCTTTCCAGCGCTTCCCACAATCCTCCAATTTCTGCGTAATCCTCGGGGTCAACACTGCCAATAGTTTTTGGGAAACGACGGCCGGGAGCTTTTGAAAAAATCATTGCAGTTTTTGAAGTGGCGGCATTTGCTTCAACCCACTCATTTGGAATTACTCCAACCATCCAGTGATGACCATGAACTGATGCATCGCTGTCGCAATAATAATTATCGGAATAGGAAAACTGTCTGGCAGCTTTTATGTGGTTCGGACTAATTCTCAGGTTTGGAAACTTTCCATACATTTCACGCGGCAAAGTGTATTCGTTGTTTATACCAAAACGTGCGAGTGTGCTGTCGCCATTTGAACCTTTTAACTGGCCAAAAATTTCATCGAAAGTCCGGTTTTCCTTTGTAATGTAAACGATATGCTTTATCGGAGATTTTCGTAGTCCGGGTAACACAGGCATCGGATTTTTTTTATCGTCAATAATAGTTTTGTGTATAAAAGTATTGTCGATTGACTGTTTTGTGTATTCTGCAAGTTGTCTTTCATCGGGCATGTCAACTTTCTGGAAACTTCCAAGTTGAATATCTCCCACATAATAACCCTGGATTGGCGGCACAAAATCTTTACCGCCGTTAGGTCCTGCACCAAGTCCGCGACAGGTTGTAATATAAATTTCCTTGTCGTCGGGCGATAATTTTACGCGGGTTGGTCCCCAGCCAGATGGAATTAATCCTAAGGTTTTTCCCGATTCTACATCGATAACTGCAACGGCATTGAATCCCAAAAGTGCGACAAAAAGTGTTTTTTCATCTTTTGAAAGTGCAATGCCAAACGGCAGCAACCCGCGGTATTTGTCTATTCGTGAATCAACTAAAATAGGAATATCGCCAATTAGTTTATGGTTTTTATAGTCGATTACCGAAATATTATCGTTAGTTGCGTTTGTAACATAGGCGAACTGTTTTCCAACGGCAATTGAATTTGGACTTGCGCCGCCAACCACTTCAGCATCTTCAATCATTTGCCCGATTTGATGACCTGTTTTGAATTTTTCAAGCACCTTATTTGCTTGCAAATCGATTGTAAAAACACTCATTGCATCGGGGTGCAGCGGGCTTCCAAGGCCAGGAATCTGACGGCCTTCAACAACGGTTCCATGTATTGATTCGGGTGTATTATTTCCGTAAGGATGGTGCGAAATCATCAGTGAATCATAGTTTTCAGGCGTTGCCCCGGTAATTACCGGATACGAGTACATTCCCACATTTGCCACCAAAGCAGTTTTTTTATCGGGACTTAAACTTAAACCAAATGGTTGTCGGCCAACATCCACCGAACCTGTTATTTTCCGGGTCGATAAATCAATTCTTACCATTCTGAAATTAGCACGGTCGAGTACAAGCAGTTCGTTGTTTTCGTCATTCAACACAAGGTCTGAAGTAAAACTATCACCGTAGTCTTTTCCATCAACCATCCCATTTAGTGAAATTGAATCGGTGCGTACCAGTTTTTCCGTATCGTAAATAATAACTGCACCATTGTCGCCGCCACTGAGGTAAACAGTTTTTGAATCACCGGCAAAAGTTACCCCCAGAAACGAACCTTTTGATAAGGGTGATTTTATTTTCCCTTCATAATCAGGAATGCGCACAACATCCATTGTTTCAAGATCGATGACTGAAAATACGCCATTGTGAAGAGTTACCGATTTTTTACCATCGGGCGAAATTGCGAGTCCGTAAGCATCGTTTGTAATTCGGATAAAATCGCCCGCAGGAGTTAAAAAACGGCCACTTGGTAAAATTGTAGTTCCTCCGATATTGATTTTCGTGAACTCGTTTCCGGCAGGAACAGTAAGCACTTCAGCCTTTTTCTGTGAATACGCTTTGTAAATTGCTGAGTCAGCGAGGATCAGAATTAAAAGAAAAAGAAAAAATTTATTCATCAGATAAAGTTTTGAATTATTAAATAACCTGTTTCAATTGTTGCTAAGCGAAGTAGTTTATACGAATACCACATCCAGCAGAATTTGCATAAATAAAACAAACAATTCATCAATTGTTTTCTGTAATCATGCTCAATTCATGTTATTTCTTTGCAATTTATGTTTAAATTGCTTTTTGCGCGAATCAGAATGAAAAATTACATTGGATTGAAATTTACTACTCGCGGCGGATTTTTAAAATAAAAAACAAACAGAATATTAGCGATTCCTTTAAAAACCTGGACCAGTATTTTTCTATTTCAAATTGTTTTGAACCATATTTGAGTTTGCTGACATTTCTTTAGCCGGAATTGGAAATGCAAATTTATAACTTCCGTATCGGGGGCCGCCGTGTGTTTGCCGGAATTGGTCAACCAGCGGGATGTCACTGCCTGTGCGCGCCAGATCATCGAAACGGAATCCTTCGAAGCAAAGTTCCTTCCGTCTTTCAAGAAGTACATTTTCCTTTGTAGCTTCAGTATATAATGTTGCTCCGCGTTGTGCAGGAATAAGGTTTAAAATATCGAGTGCATCAGTTTCATGCAGCTCAATTTTTGCTTCTGCCAAAATAAGTATCATTTCCTCAACCCTCATTAGTACAACGTTATCGGAGAAATCATTTGACGGGTATTTACCCATATTTCTAAGCCGTTGTATATCACTAACAGTCTCATATCCAATCATAGGAGAGGATTTTCGAATATCATTATCATCGAAAATTGTAACAAGGTTATCCAAAACTTCAATATCTCCATAGCCTGAACCCCTGTAGATATTTTGCAAACCGTTAATACCATTGTTGTCGGAGGTGCTGAATGCCAATTCGAATATTGAATTTAAAGCATTTTTTGTTTTCCATGAATTCACATAACCTGAAGCATCAACAATACTGAATTTTCCGGAGGCAACAACTGTTTGAGCAGCCTGTTTCGCGATTTCCCATCCTTTAAAATAAAGCGCTACCCGGGCTTTTAAAGCATAAGCTGCATAAGTGGAAATATACTGTTTTGTTTTTGGGTTATTCGATTCAGACAGAAGTGCCAGGCCAGTTTCAATATCTTCGAAAATAGCCTTCCTATTTTCTTCCACCGTGTTTCTGTGTGGTTTTAATTCTTCATCGCTATAACTTTTAATATAAGGAACTCCGAGACTTCCACCGGCATGCTGCTGCCCATATAAGCGTAACAAATCGAAATGTGCCATAGCCCGTGCAATGTATGCCTGACCGGCAATTTGATTTAATTTCTGTAATTCACCTGATATCTTATTCATATCCTGCTGAATCACAATATTGGCCGAAGCAATTACGGCATACATGGCTTCCCATGGACCACCTGAATTATCAGGATTGACTACCATTTGGGCTTCGGTTAAAAACTTGCCTGTATTTCCGTTGGCAAAACAATTATCTGAACGTATCTCGCCATAAATTTGCATATTTCGGCCATAGTAAGTGGTAACCGTCATCCTGTCGTACATTCCGTTGGCAATTCCCTGTAAATCTTCAAGATTTTCAATTCCGGTTGCCACATCTTTTTCATTCGAAAGTGTTGGATTAAGATCGCTGTCGGTGCAGGATACCAGGAGCGAAAAAAACACAAGCCATATAAAGTTTACTAAACGTTCGGGTAATATTAATTTTAGTTTATACATGCGTGCTGTCCTCATTCTTGTCTAAAAATTCAGGTTAATACAAAAAACAACCGATTTAACAGGTGGTGTGGTCAATCGTGTCAAACCATTGGCACCAACTTCAGGATCAAACTTTAAACCTTTGTCCTTTACAAAAGTGAATAAGTTGGTTCCCCTGGCCGATAAGGCAATATTTTCACAACCAATTTTACCCGATATTTTTTGCGGCAGATTAAAGCCAAATACCATATCTTTTACCCGCATATAATCGCCATCGTATAAAAATCTTGTCGATTCGCGTGAAGCATCAGTTAAATCAAGCACAACCTTAGGCACATTTGTAATATCTCCGGGTTTTTGCCAGCGATCCATTAATTCATCAACTCCATTAAAACTGATTGTATAAATTCCGTTGTGATGTGTAAAAAATGAAAAATCTTCATAAACTTTATGACCTCCGGCAAAATACAGGTTTACGTCTGCAAAAAATCCTTTATATTCAATGTGTGTAGCCAGACCTGAAGTAAATTTTGGAATAGCACTTGCCCCCTGCCATTCTTTTTGAGCTGCTAAATAGCTTTCAGTGATTTCGCCATCTCTGCCGTTAACATACCATTGAGCATTACCATTATCAGGGTTTACACCTGCCCATTTACGCATATACCAGGCATAAACAGGTTGCCCAACCGCAACTTTCCGAAGCGGGTCTTCAATATTAATATCATTTCCCGAAGCGTCTTTTGCAAGTTGGGTAACTTCGTTATTTACAGTAGCAATATTGAATGAAACATTGATATTGAAATCATTCGATCTGAAAACATCACCTTGCACGAAAGCTTCAAAACCCTTATTTATCATGCTCCCGACATTCATCAACATTGAAGCATGACCTGACGTGAGGGACAAAGGAACCTGTTGAAGTAAATCATAAGTTTCTTTATGAAACCAGGCCAGCGATCCTTTTAATCGCCCATTAAAAAGTGCATAATCAATTCCCAGATCGAAATTCCTGTTTTTTTCCCATGTGAGGTTAGAGTTTCCAAATTGACGTGGATAAACTGCACCCTGACCATCGTAAACTCTATCGTAACCCAGCAAAGCCTGATACTGATTCAGTCCAATTGCCGAATTTCCTGACAAACCATAAGAACCACGAATCCGCAAATAATCAATAAACTGAATGCTTTTCATAAAATTCTCTTCACTCATGTTCCATGCTGCACCCATCGACCAGAAATTTCCAAACCTCATTTCGGGGGCAAACAATGAAGAACCTTCATACCGGTATGTTAAATCAGCAATGTATTTTTCGGAAAAATTATAGTTAAACATACCCAGATACGATATATTCTTCCAATCAGTAAAAGAAGCATTTACATCAAGATTGGAACTTGCTGCTGACAAATAAACAATGCCATATGCCGGAAACTTCTCGCCCGACCCTGATAAAAAATTGTTGTTGTTTTGCTGATATTCCATTAAAACTTTCAAAGCGAGATTATGATTTTCAATAGTTTTTTTATAATCAAGAGAATTCTGACTCACCCAATTGTAGTTGCGTGTTACCGATTGAACCGCTGAGCCTCCCTTTAATTTTCCATCACCATGAATACGGTTTTGATAAGTATGAAAAGCAGCCACATTATAATCGCCTGAATACAAAGTTTTAAAAACCAGGTTACTGAAAACTTCCCATTCAATAAATGAATTTACCATTCCTTTTGTAAGATCATTTTTAGAAACGTCGTTTTCGAGGGTATATAAAGTATTAAATAAGGAAGAAGAGATTGCCGTGTTCAAGGTAATACCGTCTGACAAAAAGGGTTGTTCCCAGGGACTCATTAAATATCTTGTGACATTGGGATTTCCAAGATATAAACTTTGTTCAAGAAATGCATTCTGACGTGTATTGGAAAATAACATATTTGTTCCAAATTTTACTTTTGCCGAAAACTTATGCTCAAAATTGAATTTTCCCGTGATTCTCTGAAAACCTCCGCCAATTATCGTTGCATCTGTATTGTTGTATCCAAGTGACGCAAAAAATGAAGAAACAGCGTCGCCTCCTGAAGCTGAGAAATCATAATTCTGAACAAGTGCATTTTTGTTCTTCAGCAATTCGTCCCAGTTTCCTTCATTCCGATTATAGGTTTCATTCCATGTTTTCAAACTATTTGTTATCCTATTTTCAATAAGGTAATTGTACGCTTCATTAACCGATACACCATATGTATTATGAACAGCTTCGAGCATTAATTCTTCGCGCTGGCTGCCATTGAGAACGCCCCAACCCTCAGTAGCATTATTTTGAAATCCAAGTGAAGAATTTAAAATAAACCGGGTTTTCCCCGGGCTGCCATTTTTAGTGCTGATTACAATTACACCACTTGAGCCCCGCGCGCCATAAGCTGAAGTTGCAGAAGCATCTTTTAAAACTGTTACGCTTTCAATGTCCCGATTGTTTAATGACGACAACACACTAAACGAACTGCGCTGGGCTTCGCCTGAAAAATCGGGATTGATTACCGGAACTCCGTCGATAACAATAAGCGGGTTATTTAGTGCTGTGATTGAACCAACTCCCCTGATTCTCAAATCCTGCATTGTACCTGGGGTTCCGGAAGGTGCTGAAACTACCAACCCCGGAATTTTTCCCTGCAATGCCTGATCAAAAGAAGTTACCGGAACATTTGCAAATTTATTGCCTTTTAGTTGAAACGTGGAGCCGGTTATTTCGTTCCTTTCCTTTGCAGAATAACCTGTTGCAACAATTTCGCTTATTCCTATGTAATCAGGTTTTAAATTTATGTTAATTACACTTGAAGTAATTGGTACTTCTTCAGTTTTCATACCAACATAAGAGAAAATCAGAAATTGAGCATTTTGCGGAACGTCAATATGAAACGTCCCGTCATTACCTGTTACTGTGCCCGAGTTTGTACCTTTAACCTGAACAGAAACGCCAGGTAAAATTTTACCATCAAACGAAAAAAAAACTTTTCCTGTAATACTTTTATCCTGCGCATTTACTTTTTGAATAAAAGAGCACATATAAAATAAAAGTACAAATACGATATACTTCATTGATATTTATAATAACCAAATTCCCTACCTGGACGCAAATGTAAATAATATTGTTAAAGTTGAATAACCTTTGATATTAATCAATTCCAACTAATTTTTGATTCTTCTATTATCTTAAAAAACATTGAACTTAAAATTTAAAATTTATCTGAATTTTGGTTTGCAGGCATTTTGAATTGTTTATTTTTATTGAATTGAATATCTAAATCGATACCGATGAAAAATTTAATAATCTTTTTAGTTTTGTTTATCGTTATGTTAAATCAAAGTATGGCTCAAAATAAAATAAATGTAATTGTAATAGGTGCCCACCCTGATGATTGCGATATTGATGCAGGTGGAACTGCAATTTTGTTTTCAAAAGCTGGACATAATGTGATGTTTGTGTCGGTAACCAACGGAGATGCAGGACATTATGAAAAAGGCGGCGGGGCGCTTGCAAAGATAAGAAGAACAGAAGCGCAGGAGGCGGGAAAACGGTTTGGGGTAAAATATGTTGTTTTAGACCACCATGATGGCGAACTCATGCCGACACTGGATATCAGACTTGAAATTATCAGGTTAATCAGGCAGTGGAATGCTGATATAGTAATTGGACCGCGACCAAACGATTACCACCCCGACCACCGAAACACAGCCATTTTGTTGCAGGATGCGGCATACATGGTAATTGTGCCAAATGTTGCTCCTGATACTCCACCTTTGAAAAAAAATCCTGTTTTCCTTTATACAGAAGACGGTTTTCAGAAACCAACTCCGTTTCAACCTGATGTTGCTGTTGATATCACCTCCGTTTTCGATCAAAAAGTTTATGCGATGGCTGCTCACGAGTCGCAGTTTTTTGAGTGGTTGCCCTGGACAAACGGTACCTTGGATAATGTTCCCAAAACAGAAGCCGAACGATTAAAATGGCTTGCCGAATGGAGAAAACCGGGAATAAACGATAAAACAAGGGAATCAATTATCAAATGGTACGGCAAAGAAAAAGCCGGCCAGGCAAAATATGCCGAAGGTTTTGAGATTTGCGAATATGGGAGACGGCCTTCTGATGAAGAGATTAGGAAATTGTTTCCGTTTTTTGATTAATTTATAAATGAAAAATGACCCCGGAAATACGAGGTCATTTTTGTTAATGGTTGATTTGTTTTCTAAACCAATTGTATTCAGTTAACATTTATAAATTATTGCCATTGCGTAGTTTCAAGCAATTCCCAAAGTTCAGACCTGACCAGGATTCTTGAATTATTTGTCCTGTTAATTAATGCATCTACACTTTTACCTGAGTGCACTTTACTAAATATACTTTCAATATCAGCCATATTAATTTGAGAATATTCAGATAAATCATCGACAGCAAGAAACTGGTAATCGGTTCCGAAACCACCCGGATAAACAACCTTCCAAACCGACCATCCCGCTTTTGATCCGGCTTTTGTTAATTCCTCATGAACAGGTTTCCAGACTGTATTCTCCACATTTAAATATTCACTTTCCTCTCCCTGTTTCACTTTCATGAAATTAATCTGTAAATATTTGTAAGAAACGTTACTCTCGGTTGACGAATTCATTATAAGCAGATTACGTTTCACCACTTCCCTGCTTTTTAAAGCTTCCTGATATGCTTTATCATTATCTTTTCCCGGACTAATTTTTACGATATCAACATCACAAACTTTTTTCAGTGTCGACAAATCATCAAAAAAAGTTGCGGTTACAAAATTGTACTCGTCACCGGTACCTGCAAATCTCACTGCAAATATTCTCCAGCCTTTAATTTCCTTTTGTTTCACTCTTTCCTCCTGTATCGGTTTCCAGAAGGTTTTTTCCAGATCAAGATATTTGTTTACTTCTGCCGGTTTCACTTTCATGAATTCCACTAAAGCGTAAAGTTCAGAATTCTGTTCCTGAGAGTTACCCGGTTTTGGAAATACAATAATCAATGAAATAAAAACCAGTGAAAATGATATTGATTTTGAGAAATTGTTATTTTTTTTCATCTGATCAATCTTAAAATATTAACTTCTTAAAGGACTTGCATCAAAATGATTTTCCTGTTCAATGATTTTGCCTTCATCGTTAACAAAAAACATATCAGCAACCCGGAGAGTAATTCCCTGACCGGCTAAAGTAAAATCGGCTTTGGCAATTACTCCAGTTAGTGAATCATTGTAGAACCGATCTATGATTTTAATGTTTATTCCTTCCAATGCAGGTTCCAAAGGTTGCCACCATTTTGTAAGTAGTTCCTGTTTGCCTTTAAGCGGACTATGCACACCTCCGGGTACAATTGGCGCCCTTAAAACAACTTCTTCACTGTATGGGATTGAATCGAAGGATTTTGTCCTGAATGATTCGAAATATTTTTCAACTACATTTTTAAGTTGCTCTTTTCGCTTAACATTAGTCATTTCTTCGTGATTCATAACGTTGACTATTTATAATATTCCTGAATAAATGTTCTTTGATTTTCTATTTAGTCTCCTTGACTTCTACTGCATAAAACTTAGCAGGTTGTTTCCCGGTATTTATCACCGAATGAGTTTCAGTACCTCCCCAGAATGCTGTACCTGCTTTTAAATCCAGGTTTTGTGTTTTTCCATCCTCTGTTGTGAGTTTAATAGAAGCATCAGTAATCGCAATTACAAGTCGCTCTTTGTGACTGTGTTTTCCTTTTCCACAGGCATCTCCTCCTGGTTCGCTAACAAACTCTGTTACTTTTACCTTGTCGTTCTCAAGAATTACAGGTGCGGAATCTTTTACAGGATTTCCGGATTGACTTTGAATTCTACCTGCCAATACAAATCCCACAACAAACAGTGTAATAAATAGCTTTTTCATGATCGTAATTTTTAAATTGATAAATAATATTGTCGATTCAAAATTAGGCTGAACCATAAGTTTCAGTTTTTCTTATTGGCTCAAAGATTTTGTTTTTTAGATTGAATCCAAATAAAAATAAAACAAGCTATTCTTTTGAATACCAATGCATGGAAAAATAAAAATTCCCGTTTCGACAGACGTAATCTGAAGAAACAGGAAAGTTATTTTACAAATTGAAAATTACAAATAAAAGCTACTGAGCCATTGAAACAACAGGGTTATTCTGCCTGAACTGCATTGGAGACATACCATAATTCTCTTTAAAAATTCTACTGAAATGGGATATATTTTCAAACCCACAGTCATATATTATTTCCCCGATTGTTTTTTTACTTGTAGCCAGTAATAATTTTGTTCGTTCCAATCTTCGGTTGGTAAGCCATTTGCCTGGCGATGTGCCGTAATGTTCGTTAAACTCACGCTTAAATGCCGCTGTACTGCGACCTGCAATCCGGGCGTATTCGTCAATGGTCAGGTTAAACATGTAATTAGCTTCCATCACTTCCCAAACAGGTGTTTTTTGCTGATCCACAATACTGTTTACATAAGATAAAATGCCGGCATTTTCAGGATTGGAAAGAATAACAAAAATTATTTCCTTGAATTTAAGTTCAAGCAAACTTTCCGATGGTGGCACTTTTGCCTTAAAATAGGGTACAATGCTCAAACAAAATGCCCGCATAGTTTCGTTAACATTAACCGGAATAAACATTTCCCTGGGTGGAGGAGGAAGGTTTTTAAGCGGCAAATATTCCCTGTACTCATTAAAAACCTGTCGCAAAAACGCATCCTGAAAGAAAAATGCCATTGTTTCCCATCCCACCATTTCATGCTTTTCGGTGGTATAGGCAGTCTTTTTAATAAACAAAGACTGCTCATCTGTTACAGGATAAGCTACGCCATTATGATGCATTGTTTTTTTACCGGTAAGTGTAAAAACCAATTCGTTGTAGTGATTAAAAAGTTTCAGGTGCTGATCAACCTGAGGGCAAATCCAATAAAGGAAAATAAGATCTTTAGCCGAAAAAACTTTAAAAATATCGGGAGCTGACAACGTAAAATCGTATTTGTTTATCATAACAGTTTCTTTTACGGGACTAGAATTATCTGAAAAAAATTACTGGGCAAAAGCCTTGTCAATCACCTCCCACAATTCTGATTTAACCAAAACTCTTGACGCATTTGTTTTTGCGAACAAATCATCCAGGTTTTTACCTGCATGTGCTTTTGCAAATGCATCATTATAATCAGCAACACCTATTTTCGACCAATTTGCCATATAATTTACAGTAACATATTGGTAGTCCAATTCTGCTCCCGATGGAAAAACTCGTCCCCACAATGACCATCCAACCCGTGAACCTGCTTTAATAAATTCCTGATGAACGGGTTTCCAGACACTCGTTTCAACATCCCAATATTCACTTTCTTTTTCAGGTTTCACCTTCATAAAATCCAGTTGAATGTATTTAAAATCACCAGGTCCGCCATCGGGATAAACCGATGCCTGCCTGTTAATTAAAATACTTGAAACCATGTTCCGGCTTTCACCAGTTTCTTTCAATGCAGCTTCCAAATCTTTTCCGGGAAGCACTTTTGCAGGATCAATGTTTTTCCATGGATCTTCAATATTTGCAGGGTTACTAAACAAAGTCACAGTTACATAATTGTATGCATCATCAGTTCCGGTGAACCGCACTTTGTATAAAAACCAACCGGCTATATTCCCCTGCCTGGCTCTTTCGATGTGCAAAGGTTTCCAAATGTTTTTTTCTATCTCCAAATACTTACCTTCATTTTCAGGTTTAACTTTCATACATTCTACAAGTGCAAAAAGCGGAGTATTATTTTCCTGAGCATGGCTCAACATGGGAAATGCACATAAGATAACTGTTGAAAAAATAAACAAGAAAAACGTTTTCAAAAAATAGTTGTACTTCTTTTCCATAATGCTGATTTTAATAATTTATAATCAACAAGTTACAACTTATTTTAAAAATAACATACTGTTTAGTCTTTTATTTTTTATGTTTCTTACAATTTTAAACGAATACCTATTTTCGATAATAAAGCGGCAAAACCAATCATAGCAAATGCCCATATTACTGAGCCTGAAACAACCACCCACTGAAGTTCTGAATGCTTGTAGAAAAGCAACGGTATGCTAAACATCCAAATAAAATGATATAAAATATCAGGTGCAAGATAAGTTGTCAGTGAATTTTGTCCGGCTGGTTTAAAAATTGCCAGCCACTTTTTTAGTCCTAAAATATCGATAATAAAATAAAGAACCATAAAAACAAGAATACTGATACCATTGCATATCATCGCCCAACTCGGTGTTCCCTGAATTTTCGAAATGATAAACCAATTTCGCAACACAAAACCTGCAACCAACATAAAAAATCCTAGCAGAACTCCGGTAACAATAAACTTTTTTATATTCTCTCTTTCCAAATTACGTAGCAGTAAACTAAATACCATTCCGGTTAGCACGATTAAGGGAACATTACCGCTAATTATTACACCAAATACAGGTTTAACAGGATCAAGAAAATTTGTGAGTCCCAGTTGCGAGAGTATATTTAACACAACAAATAATATCCAAAAAACTGAAGTTCTTAACAAGCTATCCCTGCAAATCAGATAAACAATGGCAGCTACAAAATAGCCCCATCCAATCAAACCAAGAATTCCCCACCAACCTGTTATCATCCAGCCTGTATTTTCCGGCGTTCCACTTCTGAAAACAGCGGCAAGTATTACCAGGCCTGCCACTCCAACGCCTTTTAAAATTAATGTCAAACTGTGATTTAGTTTCTGATACTGATTCCAAACCAAAAATACTGAAACGTAAACAAAAATAGCCCACAAATCAGTACTTATTCCTGAAATATCAGGATTCAGGCGGGAAACATTCATCATAAAAACCCCAATAATCAGTAAGCTGAATGTTCGGATGAAAATATGAACCAAAACGCGGGGAGTTGTGTCACCCATTTCCAGGCGGCTCTGAATTGCAAATGGTATTGCCATTCCAACCATAAAAAGAAAACCGGGAAAAACCCAATCTGCAAGACCCATCCCATCGAAATCAGCCGTTGTGTGAACCAACCACTGTGGCACTCCCGGCACATACAAATCATTTACAAACAGCATTAAAAAAAGTGTCAACCCACGCAGGATATCAATGGAAAGTACACGGTTTTCTTTTTTCATAAGTTCTATTTTTAAAGTCCCGAAGATAATAAATAGAACTGAACAGTGCTTTAAAACCAGATATTGACTAACATTCGAATTATCAGTAACTTTATGTAAAAATCATCAGCTATGAAAAAATTTTATTACCTTGTAATTACTCCCGAGTCCTTAATCGCTTCACATTTGACTCCATTTGAATTTGGAAATTATTTGTCGGTAGGAACGCAGAAACAAATTCACGGCCAAAATATTTATTTCGAGCTCGATCCCGCTAAACTTAATGATTTGCCCGAGAAACATATTGAAAAAGAGCTCGTTCCCTATCCTAACGGAGAGCCAAAACGATCAGTCTTTTTCAGCATTTACCGGTGTTTGGAGAAAACACCGCTTTCAGCACTAAAAAATCTTTATCTCTCAACCGATGACGGAAAAGTACTTGAACTACAATCATCGGTTTTTGAAGAAACAGAATCAGATGAAACTCATTTATTTCAGCAATTTAACCCGATAACGACGCGTGTGGCAAGTAAACTGAGCCCTGAAAAGTTTGTTAGGTTTTTAACAGATACTTCAAAACCAGTTTCGGCACCAAAAGTTTTATTTGTCGATCTGCTGTTAAACGAACTTGCCTCCGATCCGAATGCACCTTTACATAATTTACCGTACACCAATCCCGATCATTTACGTGAATGCCTTATAAAACTTAATGAAACAAAAGGAAAACGAACAAAAACAGTATTGAGATTTATGCAGGGCGAATTAAACTACAGAACAATAAAAACCGGATTTTTTATTGGAGAGAAAGACAATTTCCTATTTTACCCGTTTCCTTCACTATACCAGTTGGAAGGAAAATATTATAACTGGTGGAGGTCGGCTTTAACACAACACTTTTAATATAAACAGACTCTACTTTTGAGAATGATTCTCGTTTTAAATTTAACCCTAGATGCTTTAAAATCATAAGCCACTCATTTCAAACCACCTGCTGACGATAATATTTTGAATTGTTAATTTTTACTATTCAAAATGAGTTAAGAAATCCCTTTAAAAATTAAATCTAATTCCGTTTGGCTTTCAAAATTTACGATTTGCAAAAAACAACAAGTTGCATGTTTTCCTAAAAAGAGTTTTTCAAAAATTGATAAAGAGTAAAATCATTTTAACTTCGTAAGCTGAATCTAAAACCACTTAATCTGTTAGAAATGAATACTATTTCAAGAAGAAATTTTTTGCGGACTACCTCAGCAATAACGGCTGGGGCGGTAATTATCCCAAATTTTATCAGTTGTTCACCTTCAGGCAAAATTAATATAGCAATAGTTGGTGTTGGCGGACGCGGAAAAGCGCAATGGGAAACTTGTACATTGGAAAATGTAGTAGCAATGTGCGATGTTGATGATGATCGTGCGGCGGAGGGATTCGCAGCTTACCCAAAAGCTAAACGGTACAAGGATTACAGAAAAATGATGGATGAAATGGGTAGCCAAATTGATGCAGTAATGGTTTCAACACCCGACCACCATCATTTTGCTGCAGCAATGTGTGCCATGCAATTAGGAAAACATGTGTATGTAGAAAAACCGCTTGCTCATAACATTTGGCAATTGCGTACACTTCAAAAAGCTGCTCATCATTATAATGTTATAACCCAAATGGGAAATCAGGGACATGCAACTGATGGTATCCGACGGGTAAAAGAATGGGTTGATGCGGGAATTACAGGAGATATTAAAGAAGTATTTGCCTGGTTTGACGGGCCGGAATTTGGCCCAACCAAATATTTTCAAAAACCCGATCAATTTCCACCTGCAGCTGAAACAATTCCTGGCGGCCTGAATTGGGATTTATGGTTAGGGCCGGCCGCAGACAGACCGTACAACCATGTTTATGTACCTAAAACCTGGCGCGGATTTTATGATTTCGGAAACGGTGAATTAGGCGATTGGGCATGCCACACGCTTGATGCACCATTTTGGTCGCTTGATTTGGGAATGCCCACTACTGTTGAAACTGAATTTCACTCAGGTGCTCCTGATGGATTTTTACCCGACCAATCAATAATACGGTTTGAATTTCCACAAAGAGGTAATAAACCACCCGTAATTTTAAAATGGCATGAAGGTGGACTAAAGCCTGAAAACCGACCTGAATGGAATTTACCTGAATTGGCAGGTTCAGGTATGATTATGGTTGGTGAAAAACATAATATTATAACCGGCGGACGTCCGAATGATGCAAAACTAATGATGCCTGAAAAAGAATGGGACAACTGGGTTGCAAATGAAATGCCGGCACCAACAATTCCAAGGGTTACCGATGGTCCTCAAAAAGAATTTCTTGATGCAGTAAAAGGCGCAGGTCCTTTACCGGGGTCCAATTTTGATTATTCAACCCGATTAACTGAAATGGCGGCCGTTGGAGTATTAGCGCAACGTTTTAATACCCGCATTGAATATGATGCTGAAAACATGAAAGTTACCAACCACGAAGGAATGGAGAGTTATATTAAAGAACCCGTTCGCGAAGGTTGGAGTTTCGGTGAAGAAGTCTGGTAGATTTTATCCTTCTGTTTTCCAGAATGGCATTTCTAAAAATCAAACAGGAATGCCATTCTTTTTAAAAGAATTTAAACAAATTCATAGGTAGATCTTAGGGTAAGGATATTTACCCATCTTTCAGTTAGACAAACGGTTTTTGTTTATTATGCATACAAAGGAAAAAAGTCAAAATTATAAATGAAAAAGAGCGGCTCAAAAGCCGCTCTTTAAATGTTAACCCCCAAACACACAATTGACCAGATTGGTCAATGCGTTACAAATATAGGAAATTCATTTTAATTGCTATGTCCCCTGCAGCTTTTTTTTTCAAAAAATCCAGTCATCGGCGTAAAACAATATGAAAATTACTTTTTAAGAAACTTATAAACAACACCTGCAGCAATTGCCCCTAGAATAGGGATCAATATAAATACCCACAGTTGCGCCAATGCCCAATCGCCAACAAATAGTGCCTGACTAATGCTGCGTGCAGGATTTACTGATGTATTTGTTACCGGAATACTGATGAGGTGAATTAAAGTTAAAGCCAACCCAATTGCCAATCCAGCGAAGCCCTGCGGAGCTTTTTCATCTGTTGAGCCGAGTATAACAATAAGGAACATAAACGTCATAACAAACTCAGAAACAATTGCAGCTGTTAAACTATAACCTCCAGGTGAATGTTCCCCATAACCATTGGCAGCAAAATTTCCAATGTCCGAACCATTTCCGGTTGCAATGATATATAAAACTGTGGCTGCGGCAATGCCACCTAGAATTTGAGAAATAACATAAGGTAAAATGCTACTTCCGCTAACTCGCCCACCAGCCCATAAACCAAAGGTAACTGCCGGGTTTAAATGTGCACCTGAAATGTGGCCAAGCGAATACGCAATTGTTAAAACCGTTAATCCAAAGGCTAATGATACGCCAACAAGACCAATTCCAACTTCAGGAAAAGCTGCTGCCAAAACAGCACTGCCACATCCACCAAGTACCAACCAAAAGGTACCAATAAATTCAGCTAAATTTTTTTTCATTTGTGTTGATTTTAGTTTTCCTACTCTTAAGGCTTTTCGGTTACGCCCCCGCAGTTTAGCTTATCGGGTAAAGCAGTTTTAATGAACAAAATATTATTAGATACATTACGATTTTCTTTTACATGATAATCAATGCTTTGAATAAAGCAAAATTATTATTAACAAAAAAAAGTAACATTTTTAATGTGTAATTTGTTTAAATGCGGGGGCAAAAAATTGTATATTATTCTGTTAGTGTTTCAAATTGAATTGAAATCAGATCTTTCTAATTAACAAGTAAAAGAGACTTGAAACATTTTTGATTTACAGGACTTTCTGATAAATTCTGTAACGTTTATACACCTGTCCACCCATTTTCTCCATTTCTGCACGAACTTTAACATTTGTTTCTAATTCCAGGTGTGAATCAATTACAACTTTTCCAGCTTTTTTTGCTGACTCAATCAGTTTAATTCCCATCATTACATCAAGACCTCTACCCTGATAATCCGGAGAAATGCCTCCTAAAAGCAAATTTAGCTGTTTACTTTTCCTTCCGGCAGTTAAAAGGGGAATAAAGCCCCAGGGTAACAAATAACCTTTTGATTTTTTAATCCCCTCACTGATATCGGACATTGCCACAAGAAACGACACTACCTTTTCATTTTTATCGACAAAAATTTTGATAAACCGCGGATTTATAAGATACAGATAACGGTTTGCAAAATCATCCATTTCTTTCAGCGTAAATGGGACGAATCCATAAATACCTGCAAATGTTTCGTTTAACAATGTCAATACCCTTCTGATATAAGGTTTTACCTGACTTCTTTTTGTAAATTCCTTCAATATTAAATCATTCTCTCTGCTTGTAAACCGCTTGTAAATACTTTTATAAAATTCAGGTAATTCATCAGGGATTAGAACCCGGTAAACCACCAAATCTATTTCTTTAGTAAAATTCAAGTTTTCAAGTAAGGTATTCATGTACGGGAAATTGCAATTAGTGGCAATCACAATCGGCTGTTCGTACCCGTCAATTAACCAACCCTGCGGATCTTTATCTGAAAATCCCAGCGGACCAACCATTCTGTTCATGCCTTTTTTCGCCGCCCAACTGGATAAAGATTCTATCAACAAATTAAAAACTTCGGTATCGTTAAAAGTCTCAAGATAGCAAAAACGGACATCATTTATTTTGTGCGTTTCATTGTACTGATGACTGATAATTCCCATAATCCGCCCAACCACTTCACCCGCTTTTACAGCCACATATAAAATGGTAGTGCAATGATCAAAAGCACGGTTTTTCTTCGGATTGAAATAAGTCCACTCATCAAGATATATTGGTGGTACCCAGTTGGAATGATTTTGATGAATTCTGGCAGGAAGATGTATAAATTCCCGCATCAGTTTCTTGCTTGTTACTTCCTTTATTTCGATTGCCATTTTCTAAATTTGGGTGCCAAGATATCTAATTTCTAAAATAGCTCTATATTTTGTGCGTCCTATTTTTTAACACTTTTGTAACATTCTCGAATACAGGGCAATGTAATCCGCAAAAAATAAAGAAGGGCAGATTAATTATTAAACTGCCCTCCCAAATTTTTAAATTTTTATCTGTCAGAAATTGAATGTTATATCAAATTTGAGATTCATATTCGATTCAGTTGAAATTACATTTGATGTGCTGTATTTTAACTGAAGCATTATTTCCTTCTTGCTCACCATTTCATTTGCAACCTGTTGCAGAAAATTTAAATCGTCCAGTGAAATAAACTTAACATTACCGGTGATTGTTCCCAGGTTGTAATTTATTTTCGAATTGCTTTTTACCTGAAGCGTAACATTTGTTAATTCAATGTTTTCAGATCCGGCTTTTATAAATTCAATATACGATTCGGTGCTTAAAATCCCTTTGGAAACATATTTCTCGAATGATTCAATTGCGGTAAAATCAGTAAGTTTTATTGTTTTTTCCAATGTAACTGTTGCTCCGGCAGGAGCTGTAATTCCAAAAGTATATACTTTAGAATCTTTTATGGGACCAGGTAAATCAATCCTTGGTTCATCATCACCACACGACCAAATCAACATACCAATGGAAAATACGAACAAAAACAATAATTCACGTTTCATAGCTTTCATTAATTTTAAATATTATACTCAATAATAATAAAAACTGAAAAACCACGAATTAATTGTTTCAGATTTAAAATTGTATTTAATTACTTATTTCATGTTAAAACTTCAATTCCTGCCACTTAATGTTTTACAATTTTACTTCCGTAAAGTTTATTGTTATTCGCATAAATAGCTAGTAAATAAATACCTGAAGCCAGAAACTGCGTATTTATTTTTTCCGATTTTTCCAGTTTCTTTTTAAAAATAAGCTGCCCTTTTTCATTATACAATACCAGTTGTAAAATATCATCATTTTGCAGAGAAACATTTATTTCGTCTGAAAATGGATTGGGATAAACAGAAACTCCGGTAATTTCCTCAAGGTTTTTTATTCCGACCATCACAAAATTCAGAGAATCGATAAAAGAGGTTTGCGACCAACCGTTACTATTATCATCCTGAACACGGATAAAAAGTGTGTCATTCGTTTTCCATTCAGGCGGAAGCTGGTCAAAAGGAATTGTAAATTCCCATGTTTTCTCCGGCGATGCTTCAAGCATTAAAAATGAGTTGTTCCCAAAACCATTATCAGCATTAAAAAAATATTCAACCTTAATGATTTCTGATAAATTAAGATTATCACCGGCCTGGACAATACTCCTGCTGGTTTGGCTCCAGTTTCCGTTTGAATCAAGGGTTCTCAGAAACAAATTATGATAACCCGAACCATTAAATGATTCATCAGGAATTGAAATTGCTTGTGTTAAATCACTATCGGGAACTGCAATTGAAAAACCTGTGGCCTGACCAAATCCCGGATCTGAATCGACAAAATATTCACCCCGAATCAGATTTTGTGAAAATGCACCTATCGCTATCGCAACAAATGCAATGAGCATGATTTGCTTTTTCATAACAAACTATTTTATTGTTCTGGCTTTAATTGTAACCGGCAAACCTGTTTCAGCAGAAACAGAGCCCGCTGACACAGCCTCATAAATAACCGGAATCGGAGCCAGGCCCGATAAAGTATAACGGGTTGAAGGAATTGCTCCTCCAAATGCACCACGGTCACTGCCATCACTTCCATTCTGATATGCCTGCGAACCCGATTTTACCTGGTAAAATCCATCTTTTGACTCACCTCCAATAAACAATGTTGTAATATCGGGCACAACAACATTATTATTTGAAGTACCAAATTGAGCTGCCTGCGTTCCAATGTTATATGCAATTTGTGCGGGTGTTGCAGTAATATCAACAATTGCATTAACCGGCATCAGAATGTTGTTACTGAAATCAGAAGTTGTGAATCTTAAATTGGGGGTCGCAAGATTATCTGGACCATCAAAAACATTATTCCGGCATTGCGTAACATTCCATGCAAGACCTGTAGCCGAACGTTCCCATAAAAGTGTTTTCTGACAAATATTGTTATTAAAAATAACCTCAACCGGAGGCACAAAATTACTATTCGTAAAATACAGAGCATTTGTAACATAGCTGTCAGGGAAATAGTTTTGAACTATTGTAATCCTTTGTATTCCGGAACCGCCTGAAATATGAAAATAAATACTTCTTTCAATCCTGCACCTTTTAATTGTAATGTTGTCTGCAGCTATCTGAATATATCCATCCGCGGTGTTGGTGTTTACTGAAATATTCAATCCCATAACAGATGAACCTTCAGACCCCGCATTAAAATTTATTCTTGTTACTCTTGCATCCAGCAAATTATTTCCTGTTTTCGAATTATCAGGAAGAAAAAATCCCGGACCAATGAGAACAACCTTTTTGGTGATAGTTGCAGCGGTATAAATAAACTGAGAGCTCTCAACATGAATTGTGTCAGAATCCATAACTGAACTCCATGCAATTGCCTGATCAATTTGTTTAAAAACCGGGTAAGCGGGGCTGCCACCAAAATTACTTCCCCAAAGTGTTGTACCATTGTAGTTTGAGCCATTGTTCACTCGCCAGATTTTGGCTTCAACCGAATTTGCGGAGATTAGAAAAAATGCAATTAATGCAGTAACTGAAAGTAAACTTGCCTTTTTCATTTTGTAAAAATTTATTGTTATTGTAACCCTGAATTCAAAATTTCAAATAAAAACCCTGTTCTAAATATATAAATAATAAAGGATATTTATATACTAATTTTAAATCCAATTTTTAGAATTAACATAAATTTTTACTATTCTCATTCAACCCAAAAAAAGGAAAGATTAAACTGCTATTAATTTTATAAATATTTTAAAATGAGTAAGTTTTAACCAGGATTTGACATTTTCAACAGAAACATAATATTACCGATTAATCCAGTTTCATGATTTCTATATCCTTGAACTCTATCCCCTGTCCTTCAGCCTGCAAACCAATATACCCTTCAGTCAAGGGTTTTTTGTCTGTTTTTATTGCCGGATCGAAACCATTGGCAACACCTCCGCCAATTTGCGGTTTCGTGTATTCCAAAACTTTTTCTCCGTTTACAATATGAATGATCAGCGAATCTTTGTAAACTACCAATTCCCCGCTCACCCACTCATCCCAGTTATAGGTTTTTGACGACGAGTCAATACAGTGGCGCGGATCCATTTCACCATTGAAAAAAACTTCTGTTCCTGGCGAACACATGTTTCCAGTAGGCCGGGGCCGTCCGTCTCCTGCTCCCGCAAGAATCTGGTATTCAACTGAAATTGGCCAATCCTGTTCTTTCAGAATCGTTTTGGGATCCTGCGAATGAAACATCACTCCACTATTTCGATATGTATATGACGGTGCATCTTTCATCCACTGATCGGTAAACCTGTATTTAAATTTCAGGTGATATGATGAAAAAGGCGTTTTGTAAAATAAGTGCCCGTAACGATTATTGAATTCTTTATAACCATCATAATTTACCTGAATTTTGCCATCAACAACTTTGAATGTATTTTCATAATTATCACCCACCTCATGATGATGAATCTTTACAATCCAGCCATCCAGATTTTTACCATTAAACATATTAATCCACTCATTTTTAGCCGGTTTATCATGCTTTGGAACAAAAGAAACCATGACAAAAATGGAAGCAAGAAAACAGAAGTTAATAAGTTTTTTCATGATAGCTTGATATTGATTTATAAACACTCTATTTAACAAGTTGATAAAAATATGGTGGTACAGAAGTCTGAAAAGTCATATTCTTTTTGGAAAATGGATGAACCAAAGTTAATGAGGCTGAATGTAAAGCAAGTCGTTTAATTCCTTTTTCATTTACGCCATAAATTTTATCGCCTGCAACCGGATTACCATTTTCGGCAAAATGCACCCTGATTTGATTTTTTGTGCCCGTAAATAAATTGATTTCGAGCAGACTGAAATTTGCATTTTCCTTTAAAACCTTATACCCGGTTTTTGAGAATTTTCCTTTATCAGGGTTATTAACTGAATACATTCTGAACGCACTGTTTTCGACAAGATACGAAGTAATAACTCCCTCCTTTTCTTTCAATTGACCACGAACAACAGCGAAATAGGTTTTTGTAAAGTCTTTCCAGCTGTTCTGCAAAAATTGTTTTGCCTGCTCACTTTTTGCAAAAACCAAAACTCCTGAAGTGTCGCGGTCGAGCCGGTGAACAATAAACAATCTGTTTCGCGAACGAGGATTCCCCTTTCGCACATAATCGGTTAAAAGGAAATATGCAGTTTTCTCTTTTTCTGTTTCAGTACCCATTGTAAGCAGGCCATTTATTTTATCTACCACAATAATATCCTGATCTTCATGAAGGATAACCAATCCTTTCGGTTGATGTTTTGATATTTTCTTTCCGATTTGTGGCGTTTGTGCCTGCATATAAACTCCTTTTAAAACCAAAAGTAAAGGGTTTATTTTAATTGCAGCTCATAATTGAAAATAATCATTCTGTTTTCCTGCACGTCTTTACAAAAAATACACAATATCAAATTAGAAAATAAAACCCAGATTTATCGAAGCCGATTTGTTTTGAACACTTGCATTTTCAGCAATTTTTTCAACTCCCATATCATAATTTAAAGACAATTGGATGGTATTCGATTTTAAAACCGGAAATTCAAAACCTAACTCATACGACCACCCAAAATCAAAATCGTTTAACCCCGTTAAATCATCTGTAATATTATGCTGTTTTTGTTTGGCATCAAACAAATACCCAAAATACGGACCAGTTGCAAAAAAGATTCGGTTGCCATTTTTTAAACCAGCCTTTTCACTTGCCGAAAATTCAGCTTTAACCGGCAAAATAAGGTATTGAAGCTGATTCTCAACTTTTGCATTAAGTAGTTTCGAATCGAATTTTTTCCCTTTTCCCTGATATTCAATTCCTGTTTTGATAGCCAACCAGTCATTAAAATCATATTTTGCAATAACCCCGGCATTTAAACCGGTAATCAGTGCATTATCATCACCAATATTTCCAATTCCGGATTGGGTTGATGCGTTTGCACCTAATTTTAAACCCAAATGCATTTGTGCTTCTGCTGTTGCGACTGTCAGAAATAAAAGGATAAATAAGATAAGTGAGCCGTTTCTTAATTTATTCCAGGAATGGCTTGTTAATGCATCCAATTCCGTTACTTCTTTTACTGTTTTGTTTATGAAAAGATTCTCACTGAGACTTTGCATAAATTGTTGTTTCTGTTTCATTGTTTAAAAATTTAAAAAATCAATAATAAAATATTTATATTATATAATTAACTCATTTCATGCATTATATACTAAGTCATATAGACTATATTAGTTTTTTAGTCGAATAAATAGCAAAAAATTTTAGATGCAGATTCCGTGGAAAAGAACTTCCAGCATTTCGTTTATCTCTTTTTTAAAGTTTGCTTTTTTATCACTTGCAGTCAGAAGTGGGATTTCAAGTCCTTTCATTGCCGTAACTATAATTTTTGCTGTTAATGCGGAATTCAAATCTTTAAATTCCTTATTTTCAATTCCTTCATTAATAATCTGGGTAATTGTTTCAGTCTCACTCCGATCATATTTAATTCTGATTTTCTCAATAAATTCATAATTCGAGAGATATTCGTCTTTTAGCGCTTCATAAAAGTTTCCCCAATTCCTGAACCCATCCATTCGTACAAAAATATAAACACGCAATTTTTCCATCGCCGAATTGCATTTACCGATATTTGTAATAATATCTGTTCGTAACGTGGTTGCTTCCTTTTCAACTACGGCTTCAAAAACTTCTTCTTTACTTTTAAAATAGTAATAAAGCGAACTTTTACCTTTTCGGGCGGCAACTGCAATTTCATCCATCGTTGTTTTGCGGAACCCAAAACGTTTAAACATTTTTTGCGCTACAAGTACTATACTATCTTTTGCATCCTTCTTCATGAGAATTTAATTCGACTATTTTGGTTCAAACGTACAACTATTTTAAATAATGGCAAAAAAAACTTCAACTATTTTTAATTGTGAATTTAATGTTAATCGAATAAAAACACAATCAAATTACACAACAATTCAAAAATAAACACAATACAACATACTATATATATGATATTTACGGTATTTATAATTTTCACAGTATTAATTTCACCAAGACAAATTGATTTTGAAAATGAAGATAATCTGAAATACAATCAAAAATAGTTTTAGATTTGCATACAATTTTAAATGAACGTTCATTCATTTATTAAAACTATAAAAGATGGCAAGAATAACAGATCAAAAAAGAATAGACCGCTTAAAAGAATCGACAATGAAACTTGTAGTTGCCCATGGGTTTGGAGGTGCCTCAGTCTCGTTAATAGCAAACGATGCAGCCGTTGCTTCGGGATATTTTTACTTGCATTACAAAGGTAAATATGAGATGGTAAATGCTCTGCTTCAGGATGTTTACCAGGAAATTGTTGGCAAACTTGAAGAACTAACAATGAAAGGTTCAGGTTTCAATTCAATTATTGAAAACCTGATTCGCCATTTTTTCCAAATGGCGAATAACGACCCTGTTAAACTCAAATTTTTATATGTATTAACACACGACTACAATTTCGTGATTGCCAAAGAAATGAGGGAAAATATATATGGTTTGATTCAGAAAGTAAAAGAACTGGGTCATGTTTCGGGAGAACTTGACAAAATGTTAAACGAAGACGACATTTACCTTTGCGTGATCCTAAACACCGTTCAATTCATTAACCAGCAATATAAAAAATCGTCGAAAGATATTATTTTAAAGAAAAAAGACGAAGATCACCTGATTTATTTAACAAGGAAATTATTACAGCAATGATGATAACAAGGAAAACATGCATTACATTTTTACTGGTTTTTACAATAATGTTTGCAAAAAGCCAGGAAAACCAGCAAATACTTACTTTTCAGGACGCTCTGCACATAATGGAATTACAAAATCCTGCTATAAAACGGGCGCAAAAACAAATTGAACAACAGGAATTTGAATTAAAGGAAAAACGTGGACTATACTTACCGGTTGTTTCGTTAAATGCAAATGCAGTTTCAATGTCAGAAATGTTGCATCTTGATTTAACCCCTGTAAAAGATGCCATCACACCGCTTTACAACACACTTGGAAATTATGGGGTTTTTAGCGGAGTACCAAATCCTGATCCGGCCACCAATTCAGTCGCTCCATTTTTACCCGATAATATCAGCACAAAAGTAGTACGCGATAAACTGATTGAAGGGGGAGAACAAATAGAAAATGCCGATTGGGATAAAGTGATTCAGGAGAAAAATTTTGCCAGCGTTTCTGCAGGTTTTGTTTGGCCGGTTTTTACAGGTGGAAAAATAAAAAGCGCAAACGAAGCCGCTTCGGTAAAAATTTCCATTAGTCAAGAAGAATTAAAGGTTGCCCGTGGAACTTTACTGACCGAACTTGCTTCCCGGTATTACGGTCTCGCACTGGGGATTGAAGTTTTAAAGGTGAGGGAACAAATGTTCGAAGACATGGACAAACATTATTCGGATGCACAGAAACTTTTTGACAATGGGATAATTGCAAAAGTGCAACTGTTAAATGCAGCAGTTGCACGCAATGAAGCAGAACGTGAATTAAAACAGGCAAAAAGAAACATCGAAATCATCCGCTCAGGTTTGGATGCAACGCTTTCATACGATTCAACAGTTTATGTTTTGCCTGCCAGCAAATTATTTATTAACCGAGAATTGCCAAACCTGTCTCACTGGGTTGAAAATGCATACACTGATAATCCACAGCTAAAACAAATCGAACAAAAAGGAGAACTCGTGGATATTAAAAACCAAATGGACAAAGGCAGTTATTTGCCAACAATAGCAATGATGGGGAATTACAATATTGCCGATAAAAACCTGTCGCCTTACATTCCCGACTGGCTGGTTGGCGTTGGAATGAAATGGACGGTTTTTGAAGGCTTGGGACGAAAAAATAAAATTAAAGCAGGAGAGACTATGAGAAGCCAGGTTGATTATGCAGAGCAAAAAGCTCAGGCCGATTTAAAAGCTTATCTCACGAAACTTTATCAGGAATTACAGATCCAGATGGAGCAAAAAAATGAATTGGAAGGCACACTCGAATTGGCACTTGAATATGCCGCCAGCACCGAAAAAGCTTTTAACGAAGGGCTTTCCACATCAACCGCGGTTGTTGAAGCCCGCACTAAAGTAACACAGGTAAAGGCAATGGTGCTAAAACTTTTTTATGACTACGACGTAACGTTGGCCACACTATTGCAAATTTCAGGTGCACCCGCTGAATACCTGCAGTATTGCGAAGGGGAAAACACAATTGCAGAGTCTTTAACCAACTGAAAATTCATAAACAACAAATATTCATCAATTAAAAAAATATATCGAAATGAATAAAAAAACTTGGGCTACAATTGCTGTACTTGTAGCAATTTCAGCTTTCATAACCTACACTTTCATTATAATAATGAAAAAAGAACCTACCATTCTGCAAGGCGAAGTGGAAGCAAAACAGGTAAAAATTGCATCAAAAATACCCGGTAGAATCCAGGAGATCGGAGTGGTAAAAGGGCAAAAGGTTAAAAAGGGGGATTTTATTTTTTCAATAGACAGCCCCGAAATTGATGCAAAGCTGGCAGAAGCAAATGCTGCCCGCTCTGCGGCAAGCGCACAAAACCGGAAAGCGATAAACGGCGCTCAGGAAGAGGATATAACTGCTGCTTACAGCACTTATGTGAAAGCCGAGGCAGCAGCATTATTTGGCGAAAAAACATTTGCCCGAATTGAAAACCTGTATAAGGAAGGTGTGGTTCCGGAGCAACAACGCGACGAAGCAGAAACAAAAATGAAAGCTGCCCGTGAAACTGCAAATGCTGCAAAAGCTGTTTGGCAAAAGGCTGAAAAAGGTGCAAGACAAGAAGATAAAGATGCCGCAAATGCGCTTGTTCAACGGGCAGATGCGGCTATTCAGGAAGTTCAGGCTTATCTTAATGAAACAACAATCAATGCAATTTCTGACGGAGAAGTTTCAGGAATAAATATTGAACAGGGAGAGTTGGTCCCAACCGGTTTTCCGGTGGTTACGCTAATTGACCCCGAAGACATTTGGGTTACTCTTTTTATTCGGGAAGATTATTTGAGCCATTTTAAAATGGGCGATACTTTTATTGCAACTATTCCGGGACTTGAAAACAGGCGATTCAATTTCAAGGTAAATTATATCAGTCCAACCGGTGATTTTGCGCGGTGGAATGCGACTAAAACCTCCGGGGAATTCGATTTAAAATCATTTGAAATAGAAGCCCGGCCGCTGGAAAAAATTGATGGACTACGACCTGGTATGACTGCAGTTGTAACTCTGGATTTATAGTTTTCGATGGACAAAAAAACTTCCATATTTGCCGTAATTATTCGCGAAACAGAAAGGATCAAACACAATCCTGCTTACCGGTTTCTTCTGTTTTTCGGCCCGCTCATCGGTATTGTACTTCTCTTTTCGATTTTTCACCAGGGAACGGTAAAAGAATTGCCTGTAGCTGTGGTTGACAGGAGTAACTCATCATTATCGGTTAAAATATCGAATGCGCTTGATGCTTCGTCTGAAGTAGCGGTTGTTGTTATAACTCCGAATATTTTTCAGGCAAAAGAATTACTTGAGAAAGGTGAAGCAGAAGCGATTGTTATTATTCCCAATGACCTTGAAAAAAATGTTTTCCAGGGAATTGAGTCCCCGGTTCCCGTGTATATAAACGGTACAAATGTGCTGAAAGCCGGATTACTCCAGCGATCGATACTCACAACCCTGAAAACCGTTTCGGGAGGAGTGGAACTGGTTAAGTTGATGAGCGAAGGCAAAACCGAAAAAGATGCGATGGCCCGAATAGTTCCTGTAAATGTTCAAAAACACATTCTTTTTAATCCGTTTACAAACTATACATACTTTCTAAATTCGGCCATGCTGTATGTAATGTTGTATTTATTTGTTTTTCTGAGTTCGATTTACTCACTTGGAAACGAACTAAAAAGAGGAACCGGAAAAAATCTGCTCGAAACCAGCAACAATAGTGTCAGAATTGCTTTGGCAGGCAAAATGTTGCCATACACAATTATCTTTTCGGGTTTTGCAATGCTTATTAATTTCCTGCTTTACCAGATTGAAGGAATGCCTTTGAACGGTAGCTTTTTTATAATTTTTACCGGACAAATAATTACAATAATTACCTACCAGCTGATGGGTTTAATTTTTATTGGTGTAACCATAAACCTGCGACTGGCACTCTCATTGGGAAGCGCTTATTCTATGATGGGAATTACCTTTTCGGGGTTGACTTTTCCGTTGGAAGCCATGCCAAAAATAGCGCAGATTTTTGCAGCTTTCTTCCCGTTTACCTGGTGGGAAAAGATCGTTATTTCCCAATCATTGCGCGGTGCCCCGCTCTCCGACGCCCTACCCTACATTTGTTATATACTT
>DAOPKR010000030.1:0-3003 GCA_035391305.1 Draconibacterium sp. | reverse complement strand
TTGCTGTGCATTTTATAAAAGAACTGAAAGCTATTTTTAGTGACAGCGGCGCACTGCTTATTTTGGTTGGCGCAATGTTTATTTATCCGGTGATTTATTCTGTAGGATATTTTAATGAAACATTGACAAATTTACCAATTGGAATTGTTGATTTGGACCATTCGGCTGCAAGCAGAAAATATGCACAAATGATTGATGCCTCAAGCGAATTGAATGTTAGCTGTAAACCTGAAAGCTTGCTCGCTGCCGAACAACTTTTTATGGTAAATAAAATAAACGGGCTTGTTCTTATTCCGAAGGGTTTTGAAAAAGAAATCATGGCTGGCCGAACTGCAAATATTTCTGTTTATGCCGATGCCAGTTATTTTTTGAAATATAAAAATGAAATACTTTCAGTGACTTACGCAAATGCATATTTCAGCGGGGGCATTTCAGTTTTGCGGTATATGGCTGAAGGAAAATCAGCTCAACAGGCCAAAGTTAACAACGATCCAATTCCTTCGCAAACACATATTCTTTATAACCAGGCATCTTCATACGGCAGTTTTATCATGCCCGGATTGATACTTATTATAATTCAACAAACGCTTTTAATCGGAATCGGGGTTTTGGGTGGATCGTTTTCAGAATCAAAATCATCGCCATTTTTGTTGTTGGCAAAAAACCGGAGAAAAGAAATCATACCACTGTTAATGGGAAAAACCGGGGCATATTTGTTTATTTCTCTTTTCAACATTGCTTTTGCTTTAATAATCGTTTATCGTTGGTTTCACTACCCCGACAAAGCCAATCTTTTTGAGGTGATGATGTTAATGCTCCCCTATTTATTGAGTGTAATCTTTCTTGGAATTGGGCTGTCAACATTGTTTAAACATCGCGAATCAGCCATTGTTTTTATGGTATTTCTGTCACCTGTCGCATTATTTCTCAGCGGACTTTCATGGCCGGATTCAGCAATGCCCGAATGGATAGTTTCACTATCTAAAATAATGCCCAGCACTACCGCGATTCCAGCATATTTGCGCCTCCGAACAATGGGTGTCGGGATTTCGGCAGTAAAAACCGAAATTGTTTATTTATATATACAGGCAATTATCTACGCGTTTATCACTATTTCGATATTTATGCTACGGATTTTGAATGATAAAAAACTGAAAATGAAGCAAATTATTTCAGCATAAAAAGTTTGAAAACAATAAAACAAACAGATTAATGTAAAGAAACCGTTGCAAATTTTATCTCACAACGGTTTCCTGTTTATTAATCCGGTTAAAATTCCCTATTTACTCAGCAATCCACGATACAATTTGTTCATCATCGGGTTTTACTTTTGGAGGAATCATTTTTACAAGATTGCCATTTTCGTCAATCAGGTATTTCTGAAAATTCCAGCTTACTTCCGAATCCAAAACCCCGTTTTTACTTTTTTGGGTCAGCCACTGGTACAATGGGTGCATATCATCACCTTTTACCGATATTTTCTCCATCATTTTAAAAGTAACACCATAATTTTTTACACAAAACTCTGATATTTCTTTGTTGCTCCCGGGTTCTTGCTGGGCAAAATTATTGGCCGGAAAACCGATAACAGTAAAATTTTTATTTCCATATTTTTCATACAACTCCTGCAATTGCTCATATTGCGGCGTCAATCCACATTTCGAAGCTGTATTAACAACTAAAACTTTTTTCCCTTTTAAGGTTGAAAGATCAAAATCGTTCCCTTCAATATCTTTTACTTTAAAATCATAAAACGATTGTTGCGAAAAGGCTGTTACAGTTAATATTACCATACCAAAAATCAATACTATTTTTTTCATAATGAATATTTTAATTTGTTTATGAAATTTAAAACAATGAAAAGAATTAAAAGTTTTGAAACCATAAGTTAAGGTATTTATGTATCTCTGGCCAAATAATCAGTTTGTGTTTTAAAAACTCAGCCTGCAAAAGTCAGGGTTACCGAAAACCTTTAACTTTGCGAAATGAAAACAAATATTCCAAAAACAATGAAGGCGGTTGTTTTAACCGAAAATGGAGCAAAACCTGCAATTGCTGAAATTCCGGTTCCTCAGCCTGGCAAGGGCGAAGTGCTGATTAAAATGTATGCATCGCCAATCAATCCTTCCGATTTATCATTTATGGCTGGCGGTTATGGAATAAAAAAACCGTATCCTGTAGTTCCGGGTTTCGAAGGAAGCGGAACCGTTGTAGCCGCCGGAAAAGGAATTCTGCCAAAATTGTGGATGGGCAAAAATGTTGCCTGTGCAGCATCGCCAAAATATAACGGTTGCTGGGCCGAATATATGGTAACTACCGCAACTTCATGCGTTCCGCTTTCAAAAGAAATTTCTATGGAACAAGGTGCGATGATGTTTGTGAACCCGATGACTGCTTTGGCATTTTTTGATATCTACAAAAAACTTTCAAACCCGACAAAAAAACTCCGTGCCATTATAAACACTGCAGCTGCAAGCGCACTTGGACGGATGATAATTAAAATGGGGAAAACACACGGAATACCGGTTATTTCAGTAGTCAGAAGAGAAGAACAGGTGGATATTTTAAAAGCCGAAGGTGCCGAATTTATTGTAAACAGCAACAATATTGATTTTGAAGAAAAACTGAAAGAACTGGCGCACAAATTAAATGCAACTGTGATTTTTGATTGTGTGGGAGGAAAAATGGTGCAGCAATTAATTGACGCAACACCAAACGAAAGCAAACTTTTTATTTACGGGCGTTTATCATCCGATGCCTGCGAAATACAACCCGGCAATTTGATTTATACAGGAAGCCAAATACAAGGATTTTGGCTGACTAACAGGCTAAAAAACCAAAGTTTGTGGCAAACCATTTTAAACGTTCGCAAAGCACATTCGCTTATTGGTAAAGAACTGGGAACCACAATTTATAAAACATTTCAGCCGGAACAACTTACAGAGGCCATTGAAACCTATCAAAACAACATGAGCAAAGGAAAAGTGCTGATTCGGTTTTAAA
>DAOPKR010000029.1:37779-38990 GCA_035391305.1 Draconibacterium sp. | reverse complement strand
GGTTCGAACCATGTAGTTTTTGGTGGCATAATATTTCCACTGTCGGCAATATTAATAAGTTGCTCCATTGAAACCGGGAATAGTGCAAAAGCTGCTTTCATTTCACCTGAATCAACCCGGTTTTTCAATTCTCCAAGTCCGCGTATTCCACCAATAAAATCTATTCGTTTTGAAGTGCGTAAATCTTTAATATTAAGGATTGGTTCCAAAACCTGGTTCGATAAAATGGTTACGTCCAAAACTCCAATCGGATCGTTGTCGTTAAAAGTTCCTGGTTTGGCATTTAGTTTATACCAGTTGCCCGAAAGATAAAGGCTAAATTCGTGCAGTTTGCCGGGTTTGAAAATTTCGGTTCCCATTTTTTCAACCTCAAAACCTTTTTTTAATTCTGAAAGAAACTGGTCATCCGACAAGCCGTTTAAATCGGTTACTGTGCGGTTGTAGTCGATAATCTGCAATTGGTTGTCAGGGAAATGTACGGCCATGAAAAAGTTGTATTCCTCATCGCCCGAGTGATTTGGATTTTGTGCAGTTTTCTCCAAACCAATGCGCGCAGCAGCGGCAGTGCGGTGATGCCCATCAGCAACATAGGTAAATGGTACTTTTTCGGCAAACAATTTTTCAATCTTCAGATTAGTTTCCGGGTCGTTAATAACCCAGAAATGGTGGCCAAAACCATCTTCAGCAATAAAATCATAATCGGCTTTGTTTTCTTCCACCACCGATTTAACAATTTTATCGATTTCAGGAACAGCTTTGTAGGCAAAGAAAACCGGTTCGATATTGGCATTCAGATAACGGGTTAAAACCATGCGGTCTTCCTCTTTTTCGGGCCGGGTGAGTTCGTGTTTTTTGATTATCCCGTTTTCATAATCGGCACAGGCTGCAGCACCTACAATTCCGTATTGTGTGCGGCCATTCATGGTTTGCGCATAAACGTAATATTTTGCTTCACTGTCCTGAACCAACCAACCTTTCTTTTGAAATTTCAGAAAGTTTTCAACCGATTTGTTGTAAACTATTTCCGAATGAATGTCGTCTATACCGGGGCATTCAATTTCGGCTTTGGTAATCCGAAGTAATGATTTTTCTTTTCCTTCGGCCATTTTTGCTGCTTCCTCCGAATTCATTACATCGTAGGGCAGACAAGCCAGTTCTTCAACAATATCAGCGGTTGGCCGCAATCCTTTGAATGGTTTTATTTGTGCCAT
>DAOPKR010000029.1:28801-37679 GCA_035391305.1 Draconibacterium sp. | reverse complement strand
TTGCAATCAGGTGTAACATCCGAAATGTATTTAATCCCCGGCTTTTCTTCCATGATCCGAACCAAATCGGGTTCGTTTATAACCTCCTTTCGTGCTGTATTAACAATGATACTGCCATCTTTTAAATGCTTTAGTACTTTATAGCTGACCGACTTAATGTGCTCACCTTTTGCCGGAACATGAATGGAAACAATATCACTTTTCTCGTATAATTGTTCCAAAGAATTAGTCACTTTTAATCCTATTGCCGCCGCGGCGTGTTTGCTATAACGGGTGTAAACAATAACTTTCATCCCCATGGCCCTTGCAATGCGGAAAACATTTCGGGCAACAAAACCAAAACCATGCAACCCGAGTGTGCGTCCGCGTAATTCGCCACCGGGCTTTCCGCTGAATAATTCCCTGATACCAAAAATCGCCATTCCAATTGCCAGTTCCGCAACTGCATTTGAATTTTGACCGGGTGTATTCATTACAACAATTCCATTTTCCGATGCTACCCGCAAATCAACATTATCGTATCCCGCGCCTGCCCGCACAATTATCCGAAGTTTTTTTGCACTTTTAATTACTTTTTCATCAATCAAATCACTTCTTACAATTACGCCTTCAGCCTCGGCAATGGCTTCTATCAATTCCTGTTTTGATAAATAATTTTCAAGAAAAGTGATTGCGTAACCCGCTTTTGTCAGAATTTTGCTGATTTTCTTTACCGCAACCGGTGCAAATGGTTTTTCGGTGGCAATTAGTATTTTTCGCATTTGTCAAGTTTTTATTGAAATATTTTTGAAAACCTGTGACTGAGTTTTGATAAACCCAAACATTTAGTAAATATCAAAAAAAATGCAGGATTTTCATCCTGCATTTTCTATTTCATTATTTTGATTTTTCAAATTCCTGCATGGTTTTTACCAGTGCTTTTACACTGTCAACCGGCATGGCATTATAAATAGAAGCTCTGAAACCCCCAACAGAACGATGGCCTTTCAAGCCAATCATTCCCTGTGATGCAGCAAAAGTTTCGAATTCTTTCTCAAGTTCGGCAAATTCAGGTGTCATCACAAAACATACATTCATCCGTGAACGGTCTTCTTTATTTGGCACCGTTGACTGAAACATTTTATTGCGGTCTATTTCATCGTATAAAATCTTTGCTTTTTCGATATTCTGTTTTTCCATTGCTTCCAATCCGCCGTTTTCCTTTAACCAGCGCAAAGTTTGCAAACATCCGAATACAGCAACCGTCGCCGGTGTGTTAAACATCGAATCATTATCGATATGAGTTTGGTAATTGAGGATGGTTGGGATTGGCCGCGTACCTTTTCCCAAAACTTCATTTTTAACAATTACAAGCGTTGCGCCTGATGGCCCGAGATTTTTCTGAGCTCCTGCATAAATCAAATCATATTTCGACACGTCCATCGGGCGGCTCAAAATATCTGATGACATATCGGCAACCAACGGAACAGAGACATCCAAATCGGTTAAAAGTTCTGTTCCGTAAATTGTATTGTTGGTTGTAATATGTAAATAGTCAACATCAGCAGGCACACTGAAATCTTTTGGTATATAATTGAAATTTGCATCCTTTGATGAAGCTACTTCGATAACTTCGCCCAGCATTTTTGCTTCTTTTATTGCTTTCGAAGCCCAAACACCTGTATTAAGGTATGCTGCTTTTTTGTTCAGCAAATTATACGGAGCCATTAAAAACTGGAGGCTTGCGCCACCTTGCAGGAACAACACCGAATAGCCTTCGGGCACTTTTAGAAGTTCTTTTACCAAAGCTTGTGCTTCTTCCATCACTGCCACAAACTGTTTACTGCGGTGCGATATTTCCAAGACAGATAATCCGGTTCCGGCAAAATCGATTATTGCTTCGGCAGTTTGCTGAATTGTTGTCTGGGGCAAAATTGATGGCCCTGCATAAAAGTTATGTTTCTTCATTATTAAAAAATTAAAGGTTAATTTATTAGTTATTAGTACCATTTTGTTGCAAACCGAAAACAAAGAGCGTTTCCTGTAATTGGCCTGCTGAAGAGAAATATTAATTTATCGGTTATAAAAATGCTTTTTTAAACATTTAAAGGGTTCAAAGATAAATGACAAAAATCATTCTTCCAGTCATTTTTGAAATTATTTAATTTTAAATGTGTTTTTTTAAGAAAGGAAAAACCGAAAATTTATATCAACAAAAAATGCCACCTGTTTTAAAGGCAGCATTTTATATCAAGATTTATTTCTTTGCTAAATAAAAGGCATCCTCACCACTTCTGCAGGAATAGTTTTGTTGCGGATTTTCACCCAAATACGAGTTCCAAATGCTGAATATTCTTTGGCAATATAACCCATTCCAATTCCTTTATTTAATGTTGGCGACATTGTGCCCGAAGTTACATGACCAATTATATCGTTTTCTGAATTTACCAGTTCGTAGCCATGACGTGGTATTCCGCGTTCGAGTAATACAAAACCGCGTAACTGGCGGGTTACTCCTTCAGTTTTCTGCATCATCAGAAAATCGCGGTCGATATATTTCCGTCCGTTGTTGAACTTTGTAATCCAGCCCAAACCGGCTTCGATTGGTGAAGTTGTATCGTCAATGTCATTTCCGTAAAGACAATAACCCATTTCAAGACGCAATGTATCGCGGGCTGCAAGTCCAATTGGTTTTATTCCAAATTCCTCACCGGCTTCAAAAATCGCATCCCACATTTGAGAAGCAACTTCGTTCCTGAAATAGAGTTCGAAACCACCAGCACCTGTATATCCCGTTGCCGAAATAATCACATCATCGATTCCGGCAATTGCGCCGGTTACAAACGTGTAGAATTTAATTTCCGATAAATTTATATCAGTAAGTTTTTGCAAGGTTGCAGTTGCTTTTGGCCCCTGAATTGCCAACTGACTGATTCTGTCGGAAGCATTTTCGAGTTCGGCGCCCACATCGTTCTGACTGACTACCCAGTTCCAGTCTTTTTCAATATTGGCGGCATTTACAACAAGCATATATTTCTCAGGTTCATAAAAATAAACAAGCAAATCATCAACAATTCCGCCCTTTCCGTTTGGAAAACAGGTGTACTGTGCCTGACCCTGAATCAGCTGTGTGGCATCATTTGTTGTAATTTTTTTCACAAGTTCAATAGCATTTGGACCTTTTATCCAAAATTCGCCCATGTGCGACACATCGAAAACACCAACTGCATTGCGCACAGTGTTGTGCTCGTCAATGATTCCGGTATATTCAATCGGCATTTCGTAGCCGGCAAATTCAAGCATTTTGGCCCCTGCCCTTTTATGTATTTCGTTAAATGCGGTTATTTTCATTTTATACTTTTAATTTGATTTGACAAAACTATGAAATCAAAGATATTTAACACATGAAATATATCAGAATTTAAAAAGAACCAATTAGCAAATAATTTAGTATTTTGCAGCGCAAATAAACCGTAATGGACAATAATTCACAAACAATAGATTATTCAAATCTTTACACTGTTGCAAACAACGATGAAGATTTCATAAAAGATTTGATTAAGATTTTTCTTGATCAGATTCCTGTTTTTATTCGAAACCTCAATCAACAGTTTACTGAAAAACATTTTGAAAAACTTGCTCGTGAAGCCCACACAGCTAAATCGTCAGTAATGATTTTTGGGATGACAAATGCCGGGTTACTTTTGAATAAAATTGAACTTTGGGCTGAAAATGAGGAAATTGACGAAATTGGACCGGCATTGGAAACTGTAATAAATGATCTTAACCTGGCAATGGATGAATTAACATTTGCATTAAAAACTGAAAAGTTTAAATAATTAAGTAATGATTAATGAAACGATTGGCTGGATTGGAAATATACTTTTTGCCATTTGCGGTATTCCTCAGGTTATAAAAACATACCGTTCGAAAAGCGCAAAAGATTTGAGCTTATTGTTTCTTTGGCTTTGGTTTGCAGGCGAATTACTCACTTTTATATACATTGTTGTTGGCGATATAGAAACAGACAGTTTTCATTTCCCATTGTATTTTAATTATGTGGTAAATATTTTTATGGCCACTTTTCTATTATATGCCAAATATGTTTATCCCGGAAAAACCAAGAAAATGCAGTGAATAGCAGCGGTTAACCTGAATTTCTTCCTGCTGGTTTTATTTTTGAACCTAATATCCCAAAAATTATTTCATACATATTATTGTTGTTTTAATCAATTTGAATTTCAATAAAAACCTATTGTAAAATATTCGTTTGCAATTATTTCATTAAAAATGCAGAAACATTATTTGAATTGTTACACATAATAAACATGCCCGATTGGCTTAATATTAAATGTTTGAAAATTAAAGAATACATGCTTTTGAAGTAAAAATGTATTTTTGCAGCATCAAAATTTGAATATGAACCAGGTAAAAATAGATGAGCAGATAAAAAAAAATCTGTTTTCGGCAAAAACTGAAGTTGTGATTTCAGCGATTGGGGCAATTAAAAAGAATGGCAATAAACTTTACATTCCTATACTTTTCGATTTATTGAATTCGATGCCTGAACATGAAATTAAAACAGAAATTCAAAATCTTTTGGATTCGGTAAAAGATAAAGAGGCTGTTAACAGCTTTATGCGGGCAATTGAAGATGACAAATACAAACCCATCAGGAAAAATATTTTAATAGCTTGCTGGCAAAATGGATTGGATTTCAGCACATTTTTGCCGGTTTTTGTTGATCTGGTTATTAACGAAGAATGGGAAATTGCTTTTGAGGCGTTTACAATAATTGATAATCTTGAATATTTGCCAAATCAGGAAATTATCAATAAAACTGTAATACGGATTCAGGACGCATTAACAACTGCAGACGAACAAAAAAGCTATTTTCTGAATGAAATACTGATTAAACTGAGATAAATAAAAAGGTTCAACCCGAATACCGGATTGAACCTTTATTTGATACCAACTACTTAAAGTTGATCTGATCATTTAAACTAACTTATTCCACACGAAATTCTTTTTTTTCTTTTTCAATAACTTGCCAGGGAACAATAAAACTCTGATTGCGAACTTGCTGAATTTTATAGTTATTTTCCAGGGAAGTATAATTACTGCGGAACTGAAGATTATTTTTAAATTCAGAATCCATTTTTTCCATTGTTCTCATAACTCCTCCTTTTTTTAAAAGTGCTTCGTTAAGTAGTACGTTAAGGATTGAAATATGTTGTGCTATTCAACCTGCTTTATAACATTTATTAGTCTTTATTAACACCAATTACAACGTTAATATATCAACCAAAATCATAGAAATTACTACTAATGTCTGTGCACGAATATACCCAAAGCAAGTTATAATGACCGGAGACAATATAAAATCAATTTGGGTTTGAAATTTATTGGAGAAGAACTTTTCAATCGCGGTTTGAATAATATTTCATAAACTGCGAACGCTCGTAAAGCATTGGATTGGGAATGTTTTTGTATGAAAGCCGTCCGCGGAAATCATCAATTTTTTTGAAATTCCATTTTTTCATAAAATCAGAAATACCACCCAACATTTCGGGAACAATTTTAGTTCCGTTCAGATAAAGTGTTGAACACAACTGGGTAACTGTGGCTCCAGCAAGCAACTGTTTTATCACAGCTTTACTGTCATGAATACCGGTTGAAGCCGCAATATCCAAATGCGTTACATCCGAAGAAACCATTCCAATCCAACGCAAAGAGCGGCGAATATCGGCAGGAGAGCTAAAAATTTCGGATGCCGTCATTTCAAGGGTTTCAATATTGATATCAGGCTCGTAAAACCTGTTAAACATTACAATTCCACTGGCGCCGTTGGCTTTCATTTTTTCGGCCATTCCCAGAATATTGCTGTGGTAAATACCAAATTTAACCGATACCGGAATCGAAACCTTCGATTTCACCTTTTTAAGCACATCAATATATAACTGTTCAACAACACCCGATTTCTCGTGCCTGCTGTTTGGTATATAAAAAACATTCAGTTCTATTGCGTCAGCTCCTGCTTCCTGGAAATCCTTTGAGTAGGAAGTCCATTCATCTCCCGAAATACAATTTACGCTTGCAATTACCGGAATATTAACAGCAGCTTTTGCCTTTTCAATTAAACTGATATGTTTTGCGATTGTGTTGTCGCGCAGGTAATTTTTAATATAATCCTCAGCTTCCGGATATCCTGTATTTTGGGCTTCTTTTCCCAACATACTTGTTACTTCGCCATTAATTTGTTCCTCAAAAATCGATTTCAATACAACTGCACCGATTCCGGCCTGCTCTAGTTCAACTATTTTTTCCACTGAATTTGTAATTCCTGAACTTGCTGCTACCAAAGGGTTCTTTAGTTTCAAACCCAAATATGTTGTTTCTAAGTTACTCATCATTTTTAGTTTAAAGTTTCGGGTTCAGAGCTTGAAGTATTTTTTACAAACGTAAAACAATTCCTTGTCCTGATACCCGTATTTGTTTTTATCCAAATCCAATTAATAATTTCTTTCTCCAAAAATTTTGCTGCCAACACGGATTATCGTACTCCCTTCTTCAATTGCAATGTGATAATCATCAGACATTCCCATCGAAATTTCAGAGAAATATTTAAATCCCGAAAAGTATTCATTTTTCAGCGCATTAAAAATAGTTTTTAACGACTTAAATTCATTATGAATTTGCCGGCTGTTTTCGGTGTAGGTTGCCATACCCATAACCCCGGCGACAATTGTATTCCTGAAGTTTTTAAACTCTTTGCTTTCAAGTATTTCCTTTGCTTCTGACAATGAAAGACCGAATTTTGTTTCCTCTTCAGCTATATGAAACTGAAGCAAACACCCTATTTGCCTGTTGTTCTTTTTACCTTCAGCATCAATAACTTTTAAAAGTTTTAATGAATCAACACCATGTATTAAATGAACAAAAGGTGCAATGTATTTTATTTTATTGGTTTGCGGATGGCCAATAAAATGCCATTCAATATCTTTCGGCAATTGTTCGTATTTCCGAACCAAATCCTGTATTTTATTCTCGCCAAATATTTTATGTCCGGCATTGTAGGCTTCCAGAATATCCTCGTTTGGCTTGGTTTTCGAAACAGCAACCAGGCGCACATTTTCGGGTAAATTGTTCTTAATCGAATTAATATTTACGGCAATATTCATTGTCTCTCAAATTTCATTCAAAATTAAAAATATTGAACAGATTTCGAGTTTAATTGCCACATTACTTTCCTGAAAAAGGCGCGGGGAAATGGAATTTCAAAAAGTACAGATAAAGAAAAAGAAATAGAGTTGGTAAAATTAAATCTCAGCCAATATTTAAAGTCTCTGCCCGCAAAATCAAAAAATAATACCTTTGTCCGGGAAAATGAAAAAGCAGGAAGAAATAAAAGTGAGGATGAACAGCCTTGGAAAACAAGGCAAACCATTTGCTTTTTTAATTGATTTTCTTGCTGAAAAACCATTGATTTTTGATTTTACCGAACCTCAGCAAAATATTTGGTGGCAAATACCGGGCTCTTCAAATTTGCCTGAAAACAAAACCCGAAAAGTTCTCAAACACTGGGCAACATTTCCGGTTTCTATTGATATATACAAAAAGGGGTTTGAAAAAATAATGCAACACATTTATGGCGGTGACACCTATTTACTGAATTTTACACAACCCACTGAAATTGAAACAGACCTTTCTCTCGAAGAAATTTTCCACATTAGTTCGGCAACATATAAAATCTGTTTAAAAGATAAATTTGTTTGCTTTTCGCCCGAGACTTTTGTGAAAATAGAAAACGGAAAAATTTATTCGTTCCCAATGAAAGGTACAATTGACGCGGATATTGAAAATGCTGAACAGATTATTCTGACTGATTCGAAAGAGATTGCCGAACACAATACGATTGTTGATTTAATAAGAAACGACTTGAGTTTGGTTGCAGAAAATGTGGTGGTTGAAAAATTCAGGTATCTGAGCCATCTTCAAACCAACAATAAAAATTTATGGCAGGTTAGCTCAAAAATTTCGGGTGATTTATCGGCGAATTATGCTGAAAATATTGGAGATATTATTTTTAAAATGCTCCCGGCAGGCTCAGTTTCGGGCGCACCAAAAAAGAAAACCCTCGAAATAATTCGGCAATCTGAAAATTATGATCGCGGTTATTACACAGGGATTTTTGGATATTTCGATGGGAAAAACCTCGACAGTTGTGTGCTGATCCGCTTTATCGAAAGCCAGAACGGAAAACTGGTTTATAAAAGTGGCGGCGGCTTAACTTTTATGAGCAATGCCGAAAAAGAATATGATGAAATGCTAAAAAAAGTGTATGTACCAACTGCTTGAAACCATAAGATGCAATGACGGGAAATTCTGTAACCTGGAGTTTCATCAGGCGCGGCTCGAAAAATCTCAGAAAGATTACCTTGGAATTTCGCCAAAAATTAAACTGAAAGAAGAAATATTGATTCCTGAATATGCAAAAAACGGACTTTTCAGGTGCCGTGTAACTTATTCAAAACAAATTGATTTAATTGAGTTTTTCCCTTATCACCATAGAATTATAAAAAGTTTGAAAGTAGTTGAAGGCAACAAAATTGATTATAGTTATAAATATTCCGACAGAGAAGAACTGAACCTGCTTTTTGAAAAAAGGGGAAATTGCGATGATATTATAATTGTAAAGAATGGTTGCCTCACTGATAGTTTTGTGTCGAATATCGTTTTATCCGACGGCGAAAAATGGTGGACTCCCGATACTCCACTCCTGCCGGGCACTCAGCGTGAAAAATTATTAAAAGAAGGAAAGATTACTGAAAGAAGGATTTTAGCTGAAGATATTTCAGGTTTCAAAAAAGTGGGTTTGATAAATGCCTTTAACGATTTG
>DAOPKR010000029.1:22163-28701 GCA_035391305.1 Draconibacterium sp. | reverse complement strand
TGAAGATATTTCAGGTTTCAAAAAAGTGGGTTTGATAAATGCCTTTAACGATTTGTCGGAAATGCAGGTTGTTGCCTGCGAAAACATATTTTTCTGAAGTCGCTTCCAGATTACCCTAATCATTTTATTGAATCACCTGATTTTCCGCAATCAGTATTATTCCTGCGAAAGGTAGTAAACCTCAACCGGAAGCGGGCGATGGCTCAGCGGGATAAAGCGGGCTATTTCCGTGCGGAAGCAGGCTTTCTCCGGTCGGCAGCGGGCAATTTCCGGTCGGCAGCGGACAATTTCCGAAGCCTGGCGGACAATTTCCGGACCGGTATTTATCCGCCCGCCCCCGGAGACATTCCGCCACACTCCGCACCCGAAATACAAGCGGTTGACTGCCGGCTTCAAAACAGAAGCTCCGTTTTTATCCAATAAAAAAGGCCATGCAAAATCGCAGAGCCTTTATAATATTTTCATTACAAAAATTAATTCTCACCTATTTTCGGGCAACCCGGATTTCCATTTGTATTGTTCCCCGTAACTTCCCAAGTATTACCTGAATTTAACAACTCATCAACACAGGTAATTTTTCTTGTTTTCTGAACTTGTTTTATTTGCTCTACCATTTCAGTATCATACACAGGCGCTTGCACACTTCTGATTACGCCAAAAACAACAGGCATATCAGGCAGTTGCATATTAATAAGCGACATGTGTAATGACGGATCCGCTTCGGTAGCATCGTGAACAAGAATATCGTCGATTGTAACGCCATTTTCACCGATAACAGCAACTTTAAGTTTGCCTTTATCGAAGATTAACCCTTTTTGATTTTCACTACCAAAAAGCATTGGTTTTCCATGTTCAAGAATCAACTGGCGATCAGCTTTATGAGCAGGATCGGTTATAATATCATGGATGCCGTCGTTAAAAATCACACAGTTTTGCAATACTTCCACAACCGAAGTTCCTTTGTGATTTGCAGCCGCTTCAAAAACCGATTGACTCAGCTTCATATTCCCGTCGATTGAACGGGCAAAAAACGAACCCCGTGCACCAATTACCAGCTGGCCGGGAACAAACGGATCTTCAATGGTTCCGAATGGCGAAGTTTTTGTTTTAAACCCACGATCTGAAGTTGGAGAATATTGACCTTTGGTTAATCCGTATATCCGGTTATTAAATAAAATGACGTTTAAGTCAATATTCCTCCGAATTAAATGAATAAAGTGGTTTCCGCCTATTGCCATGGCATCTCCGTCGCCTGTAACTACCCAAACATTCAATTCGGGATTGGCTAACTTTACACCCGAAGCTACTGCAGTTGCCCGGCCATGAATTGTATGAAAACCATAGGTACTCATATAATATGGAAATCGGGAAGAACAACCGATACCTGAAATAACTGCATATTCCTCGCGGGGAATCCCCATTCCGGCCATTGTCCGCTGAACGGCATTCATAATTGCATAATCACCACAACCCGGACACCAGCGAACTTCATTTTCGCTTTTAAAATCTTTTACAGTATAATTTAATTCAGCCATTTTCTATTCTCCCAATAATTTGTTAACACTTTCTTTAACCTCATTTACCGTGAATGGTAACCCTTTCAGTTTATTTAACTGATGATAGGAAAACTGCGGCAACTCATTGCGTAAATAGCTTGCAAACTGCCCAAGGTTAAGTTCACAAACTATAATTTTTTTGAATTTGCCAAAAACTGAACCTGTGTTTTTAGGAAGTGGTTTTATATAATTGAAATGCGCAAGCGTAACATTTTTGCCTTCCAACCTGAGTTCACGCACTGCACTGATCAGGTGGCCATAAGTTCCTCCCCAGCCAACAACAAGTACGTCGCCATCATCGTCGCCACACACTTCAAGATCGGGCACCAAATCGACAACCCGTTGTACTTTTTGTTCCCGGATATCGCAATTTACCTGGTGATTTTCGGGGTCGTGACTTACAGTGCCTGCAGCATTTTTTTCAAGCCCGCCAATCCGGTGTTCAAAACCCGGCATCCCCGGAATTGCCCATTCACGCGCCAATGTTGCGGCATCGCGATTGTAAGGTTTGTAAATTGCAGCATCTTTTGCCATGCGTGGAGTAATTGATGGAAGTTCAGCCATTACGGGAACTTTCCAGGGTTCGCTGCCGTTGCCTAAAAAACCGTCAGTCAGCAAAACAACAGGGACCATTCGTTCAAGGGCAATTTTTGAAGCCATGTATGCAAACCAGAAACAATCGGACGGAGTGCTTGCAGCCAAAACCACAACCGGGCTTTCTCCGTTCCTTCCATATAATGCCTGCAGCAAATCCGACTGTTCAGTTTTTGTCGGCAACCCGGTTGACGGTCCTCCGCGCTGAACATTTACAACAACCAAAGGCAGTTCAGCCATTACCGCCAAACCAATTGCTTCTGATTTAAGAGCCAGACCAGGTCCTGAAGTGGTGGTAATTGCCAGATCGCCGGCAAAAGCAGCGCCGATTGCAGAAGTAATACCTGCAATTTCGTCTTCAGCCTGAAATGTTTTTACGCCCAGATCTTTTCTTTCAGCAAGTGCCTGCAAAATATCAGTTGCCGGTGTAATTGGGTATGAACCAAGGAACAATTCAAGTCCTGATTTTTCTGCTGCTGCCAAAAATCCCCAAGCTGTTGCATAGTTGCCGTTTATATTACGGTAAGTTCCATTTTCGATATTTGCCGGATGCACGATATATGTAGGGGCCATGTGTTGCAGGTTCATGCCATAATTATAACCGTCATGCAGCACTTTTATATTTGCCTCGGCAACACCGGGTTTCCGGCCAAATTTGGTTTTTATGTATTTTTCGATATAGTCCATCGGACGGTTAAACATCCAGCAAATTAACCCGAGGGCCAGCATATTTTTGCTTCGTAAAATACTTTTATTATCAAGTCCGAAATCTTTTAAACTCTCTTTTGTAAGATTGGTAATAGGCACCGCAATTTTAAAATAATCGTCCAGGTTGCATTCAGCAAAAGGATCGTCAGTTTTAAAATTTGCCTTAGTCAAATGCTTTTCGTCGAAAGTATCCGAATCGTAAATAATTGTTCCGCCGGGGTTCATAAATTTTGCATTTGCCTTTAATGCAGCCGGATTCATGGCTATTAAAACATTTGCGTAATCTCCGGGTGTGTTTACCAGTTTTTTACCGAATTGCACCTGAAAACCTGAAACACCTCCAACGGTTCCCTGGGGTGCGCGGATTTCCGACGGATAGTCAGGAAAGGTTGATATATCATTCCCAAACAGAGCGCTTGCATCTGAAAACAATGTACCGGTAAGCTGCATTCCATCTCCCGAATCGCCGGAAAACCGAATCGAAACTTCTTCCAGTTCAATTACTCTTGCATCCTTCATTGATGTACTTTTTATTTGATTTATTTCATTGTAAAACAAAAACGATTTCGAAATCAGCATTTTTAAATTTCGAAACCGAACATATTTGAATTATTTTAAAAATTCAAAGTCCCAAAAATAACCATTATTTAACAAGTAAGTATTGACATATTCAATTATTTACGGGTTTTAATATATTTGAACTAATTTAAAATAAATATACATAGTGGCTTTAATAAAAACATTGAACGGGAAGACCCCAAAGTACGGTGAGAACTGCTTTTTTGCAGAAACTGCAACAATTATTGGCGACGTTGAGATAGGCAATAATTGCAGTATTTGGTACAACGCAGTTTTAAGGGGCGACGTGCATTATATTAAAATCGGAAACAACACCAATATACAGGATAATGCAGTGGTTCATGCCACATATAAAAAATCGCCAACCAATATAGGCAATTATGTTACTGTGGCACATGGCGCAATTGTGCATGGGTGCACCATCAAAGACAACGTAATGATTGGCATGAACGCTGTGGTTTTGGATAACGTTGTTATTGAAAGCAACACTATCATTGCCGCCGGTTCTGTAGTAACCAAAGGTACAATTGTTGAATCGGGTTGTGTTTACGGTGGAATTCCGGCAAAAAAACTTAAAGAAATCAGCAAAGAACTTTTGGAAGGCGAAATTGTGAGGATTGCCAATGCCTACGAAACTTATGCAGGCTGGTATAAAAAATAAGGCCGGTAAATTTTACCAGCCTTATTTTTTTATTTTATTGGCACCTGCCGTTTAAAATCCATTTCGAGCGAAATAAAGGTTTCAGTCCTTGAAATCCCTTCTATTTCCTGCAATTCCCTGTCGATTATATGTTTTAAATGCACATTATTTTTTGTTTGAATTTTAATAAAAATAGCGTATTGTCCTGTTGTATAATGGCATTCAACAATTTCCGGTATTTTTCTTAAAGCTTCTGCAACGGTTGTGTGATACTTGGCTTTATCGAGGTAAATCCCCATATAAGCACAGGTATTATAGCCCAGTTTGGGCGGATTTACAATAAATTCACTCCCCTCAACTACCCCAATATTAAACAAACGCTGAACCCTTTGATGAATGGCTGCACCTGATACTCCGCATTCGCGTGCTACTTCCAAAAATGGAATTCGGGCGTTTTTAGTAATTAGCTTTAGAATTTTCTGATCGAGGGCATCAATTTCTGCTGTCTGTTCTTTATAATCATTTGTATCCATAACTGTATTTAAGTTTCAAATTATAAAACAAATGTATTAATTTTCCATATATGTTAAATAATAACCAAAAATAAATATGTATTTGTAACAAATTGTAAGTATGGCTGTAATTACAAAGTTCCGGTTCAAAGATTTATAACCAGCAAAATATCAAGGTCAAAACGGGCCAGGTTTCAACATTGTTTGTTTTCAAATTCCAAATTACCAGGTACTAAAAATTAGATTAAGCAACTTTAAATTGTACAGAACAAAAAAACTTAAGCCCGCTTTTATCGGCTACATTGCCATATTTACTATTTTCACGAAAAAAATATCAAAATGAAATTTAAATTTTTTGGTTTATTACTGATTGTCCCGTTTCTTTCTTTTTCTCAGCCTGAATTCAAAAAATATTTCAAAGATCAATCTCTTCGATTTGATTTTTTGTTAGGTGGAAATAGTTCAACCGAAAAAGTTTATCCTGAACAAATTAAAAAGGAAAAGTTTTGGGCCGGTTCAAAAAAGAACTTAACCGACCCGTTTAATTATGGAAATTACAGGTTTCGCGTTTTTGATGAAAAATCAGACAGCCTTTTGTTTTCAAAGGGTTTCAGTACTCTTTTTGAAGAATGGCAATCAACTGCCGAGGCGAAGGAAATCGATAAAACATTTTATCAAACTGCAATTTTTCCGTTTCCAAAACAAAAAGTGAGGCTCGAAATTGACTCGCGCCAACGTGACGGAGATTTCAAAAATATATATAAAACCAGCATCGACCCAGACAATTATTTTATCCTGGATGAACCTCCAATTCAGTTTGAAACATTTGAGGTACTTAAAAACGGGAATCCTGAAAACAAAATTGATATTGTGATTTTAGCCGAAGGATACACAACTTCAGAAATGAATAAATTTAAAGAAGATGCGAAACGCGTAACGAATTATTTATTCGACGAAGAGCCATTTAAATCTGAAAAAGGAAAATTTAATGTTACTGCTGTTTTAACTCCTTCACTGGAATCAGGAACCGATATTCCGGGTGAGCATGTTTACAAAAACACGTGCTTCAATTCAACATTTTATACTTTTGACGTATCGCGTTACTTAACAATCAGTGATATGCGTCCGATTTTGGATGCTGCTGCCAATGTTCCGTATGACCATATTTATGTTCTGGTAAATGCTGAAAGATATGGTGGCGGCGGATTTTATAACTTCCTGACAGTTTGCACTGCCGATAATGATTTAACCAAAGAAGTGTTTGTACACGAATTTGGGCATGGATTTGCCGGATTGGCCGATGAATATTACAATTCGGAAGTTGCTTACGATGATTTTTACAATCAGAAAGTTGAACCCTGGGAGCCAAATATTACAACACTTATTGATTTTGATTCGAAATGGAAAAATATGGTGGATAAATCAGTAGAAATCCCAACCCCTCGTGATTTAAAGAATTCAGAAAAAGTTGGGGTTTACGAAGGAGGCGGTTACTCCAGCAAGGGAATTTACAGCCCGTTTATCGATTGCAGAATGAAAAGCAATGTAGCCAGACATTTTTGCCCTGTTTGCCAGGAGTCGATAAAAAAAGTGATTTCGTTTTATACCGAATAGCAATAAAAAACGGGCGATAATATCGCCCGTTTTTTATTGCTGTCCTGATTCGATTTATTCCTTTTTTGCCATTGCATTGGTAACAAAGTAAGCTACAATCAATCCCAGTCCTCCAAAGAACAGGATCATACTGAAATAAGCAGCAACTTCGTTAAAGACCTGCGAAAGCAGGTGGGCAGAAAAAACGCCAACTGCTGCAAAAATCAGAAAAACACCCCATTTTACAAGTGCATATTTATTGCAGTCAGTTTTAAAAACACTGGCATCAACTCCCTTGTCAATCAATGCCAGCCGCTCTCTTGTGCGGGTTGTCCAATAAACATAAAGTATTGCAA
>DAOPKR010000029.1:7013-22063 GCA_035391305.1 Draconibacterium sp. | reverse complement strand
ATCAATGCCAGCCGCTCTCTTGTGCGGGTTGTCCAATAAACATAAAGTATTGCAAACAACGCAAGAAAAAAAGCCAGTGGTACAAAAATTCCTTCCATGATTTCAAATTTTAAATTGTTTATAATTTCGTTTTTTTCGTTTTCTGCCCTTATGACGCAACTTTGTTTTTTCGGTTACAACTATCAAAAAAATATTTTAATAACCTGTAACCAGATTTTCATTTTTACGTCAAACCAGCAAATGGAACAAAAAGACGATATCTGGTATATTGAAAGAGTATTAAAAGGAGACAAACAATACTTTTCGCACATTGTAGATAAATACAAGGATATTGTTTATTCAATTGCATTTAAAGTTCTTAGAAATCGTGAGGATGCTGAAGAAATGGCCCAGGAAAGTTTTGTAAAGGTGTACAGATCATTACATACTTTTAAAGGAGATGCAAAATTTTCGACATGGCTTTACAGGATTACATATAATAATTGTATTTCAGAAGTAAGGAAAAAAAAGTTGAAATTTGTATCTGCTGACGACGTGCAGATTTCTTATGAGCCGGAGGAAATGAATTTCGACGGAATTCCGGAAGAAAACAGGGCAAAATATATAAAGGCTGCTTTGGATAAATTGCCCGAAGATGAATATACTTTAATCTTGCTGTACTATTTCGAAGAAAAGTCGGTTGAGGAAATCGGTGAAATTACCAGACTTACAGAAAGTAATGTTAAAGTGAAACTTTTTAGGGCAAGAAAAAAACTTTATTCAATTTTAAATGAAATGCTAAAAGGAGAATTATACACCATATTATAAAAGGCTATGAAAACAATAGATAACGATACTGAATTGAAAAAACTTATTAAGGGAATAAAACTGGATTCACCGGGGAGCGATTTTGCATCGAAAGTAATGAGCCGTGTTTTTGAAGAAGAAACTGCGATTGAAAAAGTAAGCCACGAAAGATTACTGGGTAAAGGTTTTTGGATAATACTTTCAATTTTTGTGTTGCTTATTGTTGCTATGTTTGTTTTTTCAAATGGAGTTACCGACGAAGGCCAGCTATCAAAATTGCTGAGCAGCACTGATAATGGCTCCTTTTCTCAGGGTTATCAATCGATGTTTAATAATCTTGGCACTTTGCCATTAAGTATTGGCGGAATTTTACTTGCCGGTTCGGTGTTGCTCTTTATCGATAAATTTTTATCCGGTATTATGCCCCATCATTCGGTGCAAAAATCGTATTAAAGCATTAAATAACAAACTGTTTTAAAACGCCCCGCATTATTAAATACTGTGCTGCAATATAGGTTGACATTACAAAAATCCGGTCATTTGGAATTGTGATATAAAACTTATCAATGGCGATTAATGAATCGGATATAACAAACAAAACCGAACCGAAAAAAACTGTTGAGAAACTTATTATTGAAACAGTTTTATAACGGTTCAACGCCATTGCCGACATACCCAAAAGTGCGGACATATACATAAAAACTGCAATTTTTAATACAATATCAAGATGATCGAAAAGCAGGTAATAAATTGTTGCACCATATAAAATATAAGCAATTAAGTAAATTTTATTTCGCCTTAAAAACGGTTCTCTACCTGAAAGTTTTATTGTTTTTCTGAATAAAGTGATATAAAAAATCTGAGCGATTAAAAAGCAAGCCAAACCAACCATAAAATAAATATTACCGTCACTGGCAAACATTAAAAATATATCTCCAAACCATGAAAACAGAAATGCAAACGTTGCTATCCTGACAACATTCTTTTGTATATTATTTGAATTTAAAAGAAAATAACCGCCAATAGAAAACATTATTAACGGTTTAAAGAGGTAATCGAACCATTTAATATGAAGAAAAATCCCGCAAAAAACTCCCAAAATTGAAAGAGCAAAAACAACAGTAAAAAGGCTTTTTTTCATTTAGTTTAGTAACAAGCTTCCGACAGTAAAAACTCGTTAACATACTGATCTACTCCTTGTTCGAGTTCGGTAAAAGGTTTTGTATAACCTGCATCGCGAAGTTTTTTAATCTCGGCTTCAGTAAAATACTGGTATCTGCCGCGCAAATCAACCGGACAGTCGATAAATGAAATATCGGGTGCAAGGTTCATACTTTTAAAAACTGAAGTAGTCAAATCCATAAATGATCGGGCTTTACCTGTTCCAACATTGTAAATACCATGATTTTTTTGGTTTTCCATAAAAAACATCATCACATCGGCAATGTCTTCAACAAAAATAAAATCACGGCTTTGTTCGCCATCTTTATAATCGTTATGGTGCGAACGGAAAAGCTCCATTTTCCCGGTTTTTTGAATTGTATGATAGGCATGTAAAACAACCGATGCCATTCTGCCTTTATGATATTCGTTGGGTCCGTAAACATTAAAAAACTTCATTCCGGCCCAAAACGGCGGAGTTCTGAACTGTTTCAACGCCCAAACATCAAAATCATGTTTCGACCAGCCATATAAATTGAGTGGCCGCAGATTTGAAATATTCCGATGAGAATCTGAGAATCCCTCTTCACCATTTCCGTAGGTAGCGGCAGATGAAGCATATAACAGGGGCACCTGAATTTCGGAACAAATATTCCAAAGCCGCTGAGAATAAATTAAATTCAATTGCTGGTATAAATCCGGCTCCTGTCCAACGGTGTCGGTTCGTGCACCCAAATGAAAAATAAAATCAACATCGCGAGAATGACTAATCAGCCATTTAAAGAAATTATCACGATCAATAAAATTCCGGTAAATTTTGTGTGCCAGATTCAACTCTTTTCGGGGGTCATCCATTTTGTCAACCAAAATTAAATCTCTATAACCTGCCTTGTTGAGTTTTCCTACCAAATAACTGCCGATGAAACCGGCTGCGCCTGTTATAACTATCATTTTTATAAGTGGTTAGTTCGAATCAGTAAAAAACTGTTTCCTGAAAAATTATGGCTTCTGTATGTTACTAACTCCATAATAGTTACTTTATTGTATAAACATTTAAAATAAATTGCATTTTGTTTTAAACATGACATCCTGACCAATACTTTCACCTAATTCGTCACACAAATTTTCATGAATTTTCTTTTAAGGAACAATGAATTGATGGGCAAATTGATAAATTATTGGAAAAGACCGTTTTTAAAATCAGTGCAAAAATAACAAAATCATGTAATTTCGACTGTTAGTTTCTGCAAAACGTCTTTTACTGAGATATTTAATTTTTCGAGGGCCAGTGGAATGTTCCATTGAGAAGAATCGCGCGGTTCAACGAAATTTGATATTGATCGTACCTGAATACACGGAACCCCAATCCAGTTGCAGACATAAAATATTACAGCTCCTTCCATTGATTCTACCTGGGCATTGAATTTCGATTTTATTTCGGCAATTGAAGTTAAGCGGCCATGACTTTTGTTAGTTGTAATACCTCTAACTTTTTTTAATCCGGTTAACCCATTAAAATCCGAAGCCCTTAAAACACCATGTTCAAACGGAAATTCATTAGCATCCATATAACCTGTATCAAAAAGCGTAAGAAATTCTTCTTCCTTTTCAATACCCAAATCAGCAAATTCATCGGTAACAACTGAAACTACATCGCCAATTTTTAATTCAGTAGTTAAACTTCCGGCAATACCAGCATTTATTACTAACTGATATTTATTCTCATGCAAAGCGTTTGTTAAATGAAATGCAGTAAAAGCTGTTCCAATCCCTGTGATCAAAATATCGATTTCAATTTCGAAAAGTTTGTATTTTTTTAGAAAATGTGCAGATTCTTCAATAAATTCAAGTTCATCAGCCAATAGTTTTACTTCAAGCCAGGTAGCTGAAACAATCAATATCTTCATAATTAATTTTCATAAATTTTGTTTCTACTCGGAAAGCAATACATACTTTCATACTGATTTTAGTAAAAAAAGTTAATCTTTGTATCTATTTTATTATTTAGAACCATGGATTCAGAAAGAAATAATTCAGGTAACAATTACGAGAGAATCGAGAATTTTGATGATTACACAACCACCGAACTGGCTAAAAACTATGGTAACATTTTAAAATTACTGGGTGAAGACAATTTGCGAGAAGGACTTGACAAAACACCTGAACGAGTAGCAAAAGCAATGCAATTTTTGCTGCAGGGATACAAAACCGACCCGGTAGAGATTTTGCAGTCGGCACTTTTTAAAGAAGATTACCGGCAAATGGTTATTGTAAAAGACATTGAGATTTATTCAATGTGCGAACATCATTTGCTGCCGTTTTTTGGAAAAGCGCACGTTGCATACATTCCAAACGGAACTATTACCGGGCTGAGCAAAATCGCAAGGGTAGTCGACGTTTTTTCACGCCGTTTACAGGTCCAGGAACGACTGACAATGCAAATTAAAGAATGTATTCAAAACACACTAAAACCGCTGGGAGTGGCAGTAGTAATTGAAGCGCAACACCTTTGCATGCAAATGCGTGGCATCCAGAAACAACATTCAATAACCACAACTTCTGATTTTACCGGCGCTTTTGAAAAAACCGCCACCCGCGATGAATTTATAAAACTGATTAGTACAAAATTCAGCTAACTGTTATAAAAATTCGATACAAACCGGTGCCGGGATTTGAATCTGCTTTCCGGTATATTCGGGCATACCATTTCGCTTGTTTATTTTAAACACAGTAATATTTCCACTTTTCTGGTTGGCTACCAACATAAAATCACCGGAAGGAGTCAATGCAAAATTTCGGGGCCAGTCGCCTTCAACCGGAACAAAACCAGATGATTTTAGTTTTTTTGTCTCGCTATCTATTTCAAAAACTGCGATTGTATTGTGCCCGCGGTTTGAGCCATACAAATATTTTCCGTCATTGGAAATATGAATGTCAGCACAATAACTTGTGCCATTAAAATCTTTTGGAAGTGTTGAAATTGCCTGAACTTCTTCCCAATTTTCCCCCACTCTTTTTAAAATAGTTATGGTTGAATTTAATTCACTAATCACATAAATAAAATTTCCACCGGGATGAAAATCGAAATGACGCGGACCGGCACCAGGCTTAAGTTTTACAAATTTTTGTGCGCTTTGAACGAGTTTATCACCATCCAATTCATAAATATTTAATTGATCGGTACCCAAATCAGCACTAAAAATCTTGTTTTCAAACGGGGAAAACTTAATTGAATGCGCATAAGGTTTTGTCTGCCTCGATTTATCGGTTCCGGAGCCTTCATTTACAATTACCGAACTGGCAGGCAACAAACTTCCGTTAACTGTAACCGGGAAAAGAGCAGTAGTCCCGCCTCCGTAATTAGCAACAGCAACAAACTTTCCATCTTTCGAAACGTCAACATGACAAGGATCGGCACCGTGTGACAATTGTTTGTTTAAAAATTTCAGTGTTCCATTTTTTCCAATTTCATAAGCAGAAACAAAACCACCGGCAGGTTCGATTATTTGTGGAGCACGGTTAACAACATACAAATATTTTTTATCGGGCGATATTTTTAAAAAATTGGGATTATCGACACCGGGAAAAGTCTGATTTAAGCCAATTTCACTTGTTTCAGTATCAAATTCACATAAATAAATTCCTTTTGCACCTTCTGATGTAAATGTTCCGACATAAAACTCCAGTCTGCCGGTATTTTGCCCAAAAACCAATATCACATTGACAATGAGAAACAATAACATGGAAACTCTTTTCATTTAATTCAGTTTTTATTAAATTATAACTTTATATTTCACAAAATTGCCTTTTGTTTGTTAAGATTTTAAAGTAAGTAGTTTAAAAATAAAACAATACAATTATGAAAACAATTTTAACGGGATTAATACTGATTTTAACTTTGGGAGTGAATATTTCGAATGCACAACATTTGGAAAAAGTATGGCAAACAAGCTGCGACTTGAAAACACCGGAATCGGTTTTGTATGACCAGGAAAACGATGTAATTTATGTTTCTAACATTGATGGCGACCCTTCGCAAAAAGATGGGAACGGGTTTATTTCAATTTTAAATGCTGATGGAAGTGTTAAAAATCTGCATTGGATAAAAAACCTTGATGCGCCCAAAGGACTGGCAATATTTAAAGGAAAATTGTATGTTGCCGACATTGACAAACTTGTGGAAATTGATATTAAAAAAGGTACGGTTTTGACCAAATATGATGCTCCGGGCGCTGTATTTTTAAATGATGTAACTGCCTGCATGAACGGGATGATTTTTGTGTCGGACACACGAACTGCAAAAATTCATGTGCTGAATGAAGGGAAATTCACGGTTTGGATGGAAGGAAAACCATTGGAAACCCCAAATGGGTTGATGGCAGAAAAAGGTAAATTGCTTGTGGGCGATAAAAATATTTACGAAGTTGATATTCAAACTAAAAAAACGGCACAATTAATTGAAGATGCCGGTGGAGTTGATGGTTTGGAAAAAAACAACGATGGAGATTTTGTATTTTCCAATTGGCCCGGAAAAATATTTATACACAAGAATGGCAAAACGATAAAGCTGCTTGATACAACCGCCCAGGAACTAAATACCGCTGATATTGATTATGATTTGAAACATGATTTAATTCTGGTGCCAACATTTTTCGACAATCATATTGTTGCATATAAAATTGTTTTTTAAAACATTTGTATAATCAGGCATACTATATTAAGGTGATAAAATTAAAAATGAAACATTTATGGAAAGTCCGAAAATAGCAGCAAAATTTCCGGCAGCAGCGGTATTAGAGCCAGGAACTTATTTCTGGTGTGCATGCGGAAAAAGTAAAAACCAACCGTTTTGCGACAGTTCGCACCGGGGATCAGGAATATTTCCTGTACAGTTTAAAATCGATGAGAAAAAGGAAGTTTTTCTGTGTCAGTGCAAACAATCGAAAAACAAACCATTTTGCGATGGAACTCACAGAAGTTTATAATTAAAAAGAAGGGGTAAAAATCAAAATTTTTACCCCTTCTTTTTAATCTTTTTTAAAATAATCCTTTCCGGCGTTACAAATCGGGCATCTATAATCTTCAGGCAAATCTTCAAACGGTGTTCCCGGAGGAATTCCCAAAGCGGGATCCCCTTCTTCAGGATCATATTGAAAACCGCAAATACTGCACGTGTATGTACCTGTTTCTTCGTTATAAACATGCTCATGATCTTCATCTTTATCCGTTTTTGACTGAGCTTCCGGTACAACTTCATTTTCAAGTTTTTCCTTTTCAATATAAGTTGGTGCATTTTTAGGCGCCAGCATTTTATATTTTTCGCGGTAATAATCATAAGTCAACGGCTCGTCACCTGAAATCACTTCGCTGTCGAGTACTTCCCCAATGATTAACATATGAGAACCTACATCAACCGAATTTACAACTTTACAATCAAACCAGGCAACGGAAGAATCAGTAATAATTGGCGCCCCGCTTACCGATTTAATGGTTTTTACATTTCGGAATTTATCGAAATCTGCACCTGACATAAATCCAAATTCACCGATTAATGAAGTGTTTACTTCTTTTTTTAATACTGAAATTGAAAATATTCCACTTTCAAGAATTTTTTCTGTTGTGAAATTCTTTTTATGACTGCTAATTGCAATTTGCGAAGGTTCGGCAGTTACCTGAAAAGCCGTATTACCGATATATCCGAATTTTTTACCATTTGATTCAGTAGCAATAATATATAATCCATATGATAATTTGTGAAACGCTTTATACTTCATTTAATTTGCCTTTTAATATTTATAAAATTAACAATTGATTTTTTATCCAAAACAAACATGAATAAATTTTCATTTAAATAAAAGCAAACGAATGAATTTGAAAGGAATTTAACTAAAATCAGGCTTGAGAATCGGGTTAAGTTTGTATTTTCAACATACAAAATGCATAAAACTTGGATATTAAACTAAATCATTGTTAGATTTGCAGAAAGCATTATTTAAATTTTAACTTAGAGCGTTTAATAAAAAATTTACAACGATGGCTAAACCCAAATTAAGTTCGCAGTATAAAATCTTTGTGGTAGAAGACAATACCCTTTATGCTCAAATACTTAAAAAACAATTATTAGACGATGGATATCTGGTTAAGGTATTTCATAACGGACGTGATTTTATGGCTAATTTGGACGAAAAGCCAGACCTTGTAACATTGGATTACACGCTTCCGGATATGACTGGTTATGACGTTTTGAAAAAAATTCAGAAAAGAATGCCCGGCACCAATGTAATTATAATTTCAGCCCAGGAAAATATAAATACTGCCATCGATTTAATGAAAAACGGTGCTTATGATTATATTATGAAAGCGGCTGACACCCGCGAAAAGTTAAGCAATGTAATTAAAAATATCAGGGAAAGGGATCAGCTTCGTACTGAAAATATTATTCTAAAGGACGCTGTTAAGGAAAAATATAACTTCAGAAACCTGATTAAGGGAAACAGCCGGGAAATAGAACACATTTTCGAATTGATGGATAAAGCCGTCCAAACACAAATTTCAGTCTCAATTTCGGGAGCTACCGGAACCGGTAAAGAACTGGTAGCAAAGGGTATTCATTACAATTCAAAACGAAGTAACAAACCATTTGTAGCTGTAAATGTTTCTGCAATTCCTGATGGTCTTATTGAAAGTGAACTTTTTGGACACGAAAAAGGCGCTTTCACAGGAGCCGATTCAAGGAAAATCGGAAAATTTGAACAAGCAAACGGAGGCACACTTTTTCTTGATGAAATTGCTGACCTGGAAATAGGTTTACAGGCCAAACTTTTACGTGTATTGCAGGAACGCGAATTGATACGTTTGGGCGGTTCTGAAACTATACCTTTGGATGTGAGGATAATTACAGCAACTCATAAAAATCTGGGTACACTAATCGCCGAAGGAAAATTCAGAAAAGACTTGTATTACCGTTTGCTTGGACTTCCTATTGAACTTCCACCATTGCGTGATCGTGGCAATGACATTATTTTACTTGCAAAACATTTTGTTGATGAATTTTGCCGTGAAAACGACATGGAACGAAAAGAGATTTCAGATGAAGCAAAAAAACTCCTCCTTACTTATCATTTTCCCGGAAATATCCGCGAATTGAAAGCAGTTATGGAACTATCATGTGTTTTAAGTAACCGGAATGTAATTAAAGCCAGTCATTTAAATATGAATGTTGACAATAATGTACAAAACCTGCTGGCAACTGAAAAAACAATTGAAGAATATACGCAGGAAATAATAAAACATTTTCTTATAAAATATAACCAGAATGTGAGACTGGTAGCCAACAAACTTGGAGTTGGGAAATCGACAATTTACAGAATGTTACAAAAGAAGGAGCTGGAATAAATACTACACGGTGCTTTCCATCAAAATAATTGGCATAAAAAAAATCCCGGATTTCAATCCGGGATTTTTTTTATGTCTTTCAGTTAAATTACAATTGATATTTATTAACACCAAAAGTCTCAACATTTCTGTCAACTTTTTTAACCAGTCCCTGCAAAACAGTTCCCGGCCCTATTTCGATAAATGAAGTTGCACCACCGGCAATCATGTTTTGCACAGTTTGCGTCCATTTTACAGGTGCAGTCAACTGTGCAATCAGGTTTTGTTTTATAACTTCAGGATCAGAAGTTGCCTGAGCATTTACATTTTGATAAACCGGACAAATTGGTTTGCTAAAGTTTGTCGATTCAATTGCCGCAGCCAGCTCTTCGCGGGCAGGCTCCATTAACGGAGAATGAAATGCACCGCCAACGGTTAATTTTAATGCACGTTTGGCGCCGCGGGCCGTAAGTAATTCACAGGCTTTGTCAATTCCGGCAAACGAACCCGAAATAACGAGTTGTCCCGGACAATTATAATTGGCAGGAACAACAACTTCATCAACCGAAGCACAAACTTCTTCAACAATATTGTCATCTAAACCAACAATTGCTGCCATGGTTGAAGGTTCTGCTTCACAGGCTTTTTGCATGGCAAGCGCACGCTTGTAAACCAATTTCAGGCCATCTTCAAAAGTTAAAGCGCCATTGGCAACCAGTGCTGAAAACTCACCTAACGAATGTCCTGCAACCATGTCTGGGGCAAAATCTTTAACAGTTTTCGCCAATAAAACCGAGTGCAGAAAAATTGCAGGTTGGGTAACTTTTGTCTCTTTCAAATCGTCAATTGTTCCCTCAAACATAATTTTTGTGATATCGAAACCTAAAATTTCATTTGCTTTTTCAAACAATTCTTTAGCTTCCGCTGAGTTCTCATATAAATCTTTTCCCATACCGGGGTACTGTGCTCCCTGACCGGGAAATACATAAGCCTTCATAATTTTTGTTTTAAAATTTCAGCTGACAAAGATATATTTTTAATTCTATCACTTAATTTGGACGTTTTTGAAATGCTGAATGTTAACAATTACGGTTTTTGAAATAATTATAAAATCAGACTGATCAGCAAATATTTCACGATTAAACCTGCTGTACTGTAAATAATGAATCCTGAAAACCGGTATTTTACCATTCCGGCAGCTACTGCAATAACCGATGACGAAAGAGGTAAAATATTGAAAATAAATATGGTAAGATTACCATATTTCTGGATATGTTTTTCAGCATTTTTTATTCGATCTTCTCCAACAAGGTTATTCACAACAGTTGAACTTACGGAATATCCGATGAAATAATCAATTAACTGTGCCGCAACTGCTGTTAAAACAGCAACTGCAAACATTTCCAAATCACTAAAAAACGAGAGATAATAGACATACGCCAGTTCAACAGGCATCAGTAAGAAAAATAAATAGCCTGAAAAATGAATTAAGGCGAATGAAACAATACTTTGATTTTTACCTTCATACCATTCCCTGCCCAGTGTAAATGAAACGATTAAAATTGCGACCACCGAGGTTATTATAAAAAGTATTATCCTGATTTTCCGTTTCATTAAATAAACCGAATTTTCAGAATAAATAATTACCCTGAATAATTTGTTTCTTTTACGTTAATCAGGAAAATTCATTCAAAAAAAATTAGAATTTTCCGGAATGATTTACTCCACAGTCACAGATTTTGCCAGGTTCCTGGGCTGGTCAACATTACAGCCACGCAAAAGTGCAATATGATATGCCAGCAACTGTAAAGGAATAACAGATAAAAGCGGTGCAACTGCCGGATGTGAATCAGGTATTTCAATACTGTCATTTACCATTTCCTTTAAAACAACGTCGCCTTCGGTTACAATAGCAATTACATTTCCTTTGCGGGCTTTTACTTCCTGAATGTTACTGACAATTTTTTCGTAATAATCGTCCTGCGGGGCAACCACAATTACCGGCAGATTATCGTCAACAAGCGCGATTGGCCCGTGTTTCATTTCGCCGGCAGCGTAACCTTCGGCATGGACATACGAAATTTCCTTAAGTTTAAGCGCGCCTTCCAAAGCAACCGGAAACAAATAACCACGACCAAGGTAAAGCGCATTTATGGCATCTTTATATTTTTCTGCTATTGCTTTTATTTTTTCGTCATTTTGAAGTATCAACCGCCCTTTTTCAGGAATTTGAGCCAATTCTTTCACAAGCATTCTGTACTCTTCTCCGCTAATTGTTTTTCGTGCCATTGCAAGTTTTAGTGCAAACATTGTCAATACGGTGACCTGTGCAGTAAAAGCTTTTGTTGATGCAACACCGATTTCAATGCCGGCGTGGGTGTAAACCCCGGCATCGGTTTCGCGCGACAGTGTTGAGCCAACAACATTGCAAATTCCAATTACAGTTGCACCTTTGTCTTTTGCAAGATGAAGTGCGGCCAAAGTATCAGCAGTTTCACCACTTTGACTGATTAAAATTACTACATCATTTTTACCGATTACCGGTTTTCGGTATCTGAATTCGGATGCATATTCCACTTCAACCGGGATTTGAGCAAATTCTTCAAGCAAATATTCGCCAATTAAAGCAGCGTGCCACGAAGTTCCGCAACCTATTATTATAATTCGTTCTGCATTTTGAATTTTTGGAAAAATATTAATCAACCCTCCCAGCACAATTTCGGATTGTTCGGCACGCAACCTGCCACGAAAAGTCTCTTCAATAGTTTTTGGCTGTTCATGAATTTCTTTCAGCATAAAATGTTCGTAATCACCTTTATCAAGCTCGCCTATTTCCAAATCTATATTACTTATTTTAACCGAAACGGGTGAATCCTGAACATTTTTCAGTGTAAAACTATCGCGTTTAATAACTGCAATATCCTCGTCGTTTAAATAAATAACCTGGCTTGTAAATTCTGCAATTGGAGCTGCATCACTTGCTATAAAATATTCTTTGTTACCAAGTCCAACCACAAGCGGGCTACCTTTGCGGGCAACCACAATTTTGTCTTTTTCATTTTTGCACAAAACAGCAATTCCATAAGCTCCCACAACTTTTTTTAGTGCCAGTTGAACCGCCATTTCTGCATTAATTTCATCGCTTTGGTTATAAAAATATTCAATCAGGTTAGCCAGAACTTCAGTATCAGTTTCGCTGCTAAAAGAGTAACCGTGCAGAATTAAGTCGTCTCGCAGTTTCGCGTAGTTTTCAATAATCCCGTTGTGGACAAGCGTAAAAGTTCCGTTCATGGAATTATGCGGATGAGCATTTATGTCGTTTGGTTCTCCATGTGTTGCCCAGCGTGTATGGCCAATTCCGATTGAACCACCATGATTTTGGGTCAATGCAAAATTCTCCAGTTCTATTACTTTACCTTTCTTTTTATACACTTCCAAACTACCGTTCAGCAAGGCAACACCAGCCGAATCATACCCGCGGTATTCGAGCCATTTTAACCCTTTTATAATTATTGGAAAGGCTTCTTTTTTTCCGATATAACCGATAATTCCACACATATTTTGTTGAGTTTAATGTTTAAAGTTTTCTGTTCAGAGTTCAGAGTTCAGAGTTCAAAGTTCAAAGTTCAGATCCCCTTATAAATACTTTAGAATAAGGTTAGATAACAGCAATTTCGGGTTGAAGGATGGAATTCATCATATTGATGATTTTATTTCCAAGTTTTTCCTTTTTCTCCATGTGTTCGCAAATTGCCATCACTGTTTTATTGCTTTCAAATTCACCGCGAACCTGGGCAAAATCTTCTTCCCGGGCGCCATTTGTGCCATCAACTCCAAAACCAATCATTTTGCTCATCGAAAATTCTTTGCGTGCATCTTCATAAAGAAACCTGTCCATGTCAAGCACACTTTTCTTCCATTTTTCAACAACTGCAATTATATCTGATGCTGTAAAATCCTTTACATTTTTGCCATAAAATTCTGAAAGTGCATCGCAGGCCCAGGTCCACTCGTAATTATAATAGTTTTTATGAAGTATGGCGAGTGCTGAATTCACCTCTTCAAGTGAGGTTAGTTCCCCATTTTCAATTGATTTCAGTAAATTATCAAGTGCTTCATACGGACAAATCAGTCCTGAAAGATCTACCCAGTGACCTTTTCCAAATGGCGTATCGGGTTGCAGGGCTTTTTGGATATCAGTGTCGTTTCTGAGTTGACCACTTTGCAATCGTGTAATTACCGAGTTTCCGAGAAATTTCCAGATTGCCATTTCATAAAGTGCAATTCCGCGATCAAGTGCCCGGCTTTCAATTTTCATTTTGTCATAACTGTAACTGCTTGCAGAACTTCCTGATGATTCGCGGATAGCCAGAAGTTTTCGTCGTCCGTTTATCATTTTGTGAATAGTATATGGACTCAGCAGATTAAAATTAATAAAGTCGAGCAGGTTCGAATCAGTACGATTATCACGTCCGGGCCATTTTTGTGTGTCGCGAATAGTACCAATACTTTTTAAATTGATGGCAGGAACCAAAATACTTTCATCCTGACTTTCAATCAAATAAGAAAAAGGAAAATCGGTTGTGTCGCAATGTTTGTAATGACGACCCATTACAAGTGTGAATGCACCAATACGCGATGGCCAAAGCAAATACGAATCACTTGTGGTTTTTCCGCCCCGTTCCATAATTCCCTGATGAATTGGCCCAAGTTTGTACATGTGGTTGCTTTGATTTGACCCGCTTCCTGCATTCAAAAACGAAAACATACCGGCAATCAGCAATGTTGATTTATGATGGGTAACCGTGTAAGGCCCGGCGAAAATTGAACAAGCTTCGCCGTGAAATCCCTGACAGTTGGCAAAGAAAAGCGAGTTTTCGGCAGAATAGTGTTTATCGAGCACACAACCCTGCCCAACAAAGCATTTCGAAACAAGTGTTGCATCGTTAATTTTTGTTCCTGAACTGATAATAAAATCCTCCATTATTACACCTTCGCCAATTATAACAGGTGCTTCAAAATTGCTGTTAATACTGCCATTTTTAAGTTTTTCAGCCCCGTCGATTGTAGTTGCCGGTCCTGTTTTTACATTTAAAACAGTGTTGCAATTCAGAATTTTTGAACCGGCACCAATTACCCCCATTTTATTTTTTACAAAACGGGCATAATCGAACACCATGTTTTTTAAAGTGCTGACAAGTTTGGGCCGATGGCGATAGAGAGACATAATGTAGGCTGTGTGCGCCGAAAGAAAATCATAAATCGGAATATCGCGTCCCCCGCCCTCATTAATTGCCTCAACCAAAATGCCGTTACCAAATGTGCTTTCACCATCAACAGCCAAAGTAGTGATATTGTGAATTACAACACCTTCCTCAATTTTATAATTGGCAATATAACTTCGCACATTATGAATAAGGGCATTTTTGCCAATCTCACAATTGTGAAGCCATGCATTATAAATACCAGTTTTAAAGGTAATTCCACCAACAAGATTTACTGTTCCGGTAAAACTGTGAAGTTGAACATGCCCTGTAAATTTGCAGTTTTCAATGTTATCAGGAATAAATTCGCCTGATACTTTTACAAGGTTCCAATCGGTTGATGAACAACCCTGGTGAACCAACTGACCAATTTCTTCATTTAACAAATTTCGAAAAACGGAATCAGGATTAATAGACTTCATAAGTATTTGTGTAATGTGTTTATTTTTTGTTTGCTTTTCAAAG
>DAOPKR010000029.1:3385-6913 GCA_035391305.1 Draconibacterium sp. | reverse complement strand
AATAGACTTCATAAGTATTTGTGTAATGTGTTTATTTTTTGTTTGCTTTTCAAAGGTATGGAAAAGCATCTGCCTTAAACAAATAATAAACCTAACAAAAATATAATTCAACAGAATTAAAACCTTACAATAATATCAAAAACTGTTACTATTTAAAGTCTAATATAAAACAATAAACCTTACAACTAATTTGTTACCCATGCAATAAAACCTTATTTTAAAGTTGGCTCAGGTAATTTGACAATCGAATTTTGTCTGAAATTTTCAATTTCTTTCGTAACCTGATCCGGGCAATTTCCACACTTTTTGAATTAATATTCTGGAGTCCTGAAATTTCTTTACTTGATAATCCAAGTCGCAGATACGCGCATAATTTTTTGTCTTTTATCGAAATTACAGGATGTTTTGACTGCAACCTGCCTAAAAAACCGGGGTGTATTTTTTCGAGTTGAGTTTCAACCGAATTCCAGTCAAGCGGAGTTGCAGAATTTTCTTCAATCATTGATAAAAGTTGCTGCATTGGCTTCAGGTTCTTATCAGTTAATGCAGGTTTTAGTGCTTTAACCTGATTAAATACTTTTGAAAGCAGTTCGTTTTTCTGAGATAGTTGCAACAGAAACGAAACCAATTCCCTGTCTTTTATACTCAACTGGTTTTGCAAACGCTGTTTTGTTTTGTCCTCAAATTCCTTAACAGCTTCCATTTCCTGAATTTGCCCCATTGCACGTTTTAGCCGCGTAATATCCTGAATAGAAGCTCTGATTCCGAGATATTTACCCAGTCTGTCATAAACTCCACGAACATTCATTATACACCACCGAAGTTGTTTTGTTCGGGTAAGAATCCTGAATTCAAGAGATTGGTTAACCAGCATTTGATCGAGTGAATTTGACAAAAAACCGGAATATTTGTCTTTGTCCAACTGATAAACAAGCAATTCAGCAATACTTTCTTCAGCCATTATTTGATTGGAAGTGTAACCGGTTAAATCGAAACAAGACGGTGAGCAATAATTTATTTTACCTGACGGGTCGAACCAAAGCTCCCAACCAAAAGTAAAATCGGCTATCAACTGGTAAAACCCATGTTTTTCTGCTTCTTCTGCAAGGTGTAGCTTGGTTTCATTGAGTTCATATGTCAGTTCTGAAATTTGCGTTTCAAGATCGCGAACCCGGCTTTTGTATTTTTCGATTATTTCTTCTGAAGACATTCAAATCAGTTTTGCACTAAAATAATCGATTTAAATGAAATTTTGAATAAAGGGTTCTGATTAGATTGGTTAACTGTATAATTTACAGGATTTACATTATTTTTTAAAGATGAAATACACTGCCAAAGTCAAAAAAACAAACCCGATAAAATGATTCAGTTTGAAAGTTTCGTTTTTAAAAAACAACAACGAAAACGTAACAAAAACAATAAGCGTGATTACTTCCTGAATTACTTTTAATTCAACGAGTGAAAAAGGGCCTCCATTTTCCTTATATCCCAGGCGGTTTGCCGGAACCTGCAAAACATATTCGAAAAATGCGATTCCCCAACTGATCAAAACAATTGTAATCAACGGAAGCGTTTCAAACCACTTCATTTCCTTGAATTTGAGGTGGCCATACCAGGCAAGTGTCATAAATGTGTTAGACATTGCAAGCAACAAAATTGTATATAATCCTTTCATTTATTTCGACTAAAAAAATTTGCGCAATATTAGCAGAAATCTCTTTTCAAAAAAACTGCCCGGTTAAATTTTAAAAACCCATCTATTTAAAACCACTTTTTCTTTCGGAACAAAATAACACCAACAACCGCCAAAACACCTGAAATACCTAACACAGCAGGGAATGACCATTTAGAGTTTTCCATAAAATTCGGGACATTCATACCGTACAAACTTGCCACCAGGGTTGGTATCATTAAAATAATTGATATCGAAGTTAGTTGTTTCATCACAACGTTCAGGTTATTTGAAATTACAGATGCGAAAGTATCCATCATCCCACTTTGAATATTGGAATAAATTTGCGCCATGTCAAGCGCCTGTTTATTTTCAATAAAAGCGTCTTCAAGCAAATCCTCATTTATTTCGTTTAAAGTAGCGCGCTTTGAACTTCGCAATTTTGCAAGCACGGTTTCATTACCTTTTAAAGAAGTGATAAAGAAAACGAGGCATTTTTCCATTTTCAGCAATTTATTCAGCTCCTCGTTTTTTACCGAGTCTTGCAAATCAGCTTCAATCAAGGCAGTTTGCTGGTTTATTTGCTTCAGGTAACGTAAATAAGTAGTGGCTGAATGGAGAAACAACTTTAATATAAAATTCATTACGTCGTTCTGTTGCTGCCCTTTTTCACGGTAAATAGCAGGTTGATTGAATGGCAAAACTTCGTTTTCGATTGAACAAATTGTTACAGTAATTTTATCGTTCATAAAAATTCCAAGCGGTACAGTAAAATAAGGTACTCCGTTATTCAGGTTTGAAATTGGTATCCGGAAAATAACCAACGACCAATCGTCGTCGAATTCAACCCTCGGTCGTTCATCAACGTCAAGTATGTCCTGGATAATTTCGTTTGGTACATTAAATTCCTGCTGCAACTTTGTAATTTCAGCGGCAGAAGGTTGTAAAACATTTATCCAGCAGTTTGTCTCAGCGTGGTCAATTTCAGTGTATCCACCAAAAGATTTAAAGATTTTTAGCATGATAATGCCTCCTATATTTTACCAATAAGAAGCATTTACAGAAAGCTCCCTAAAGGATGATTTGTATTCCTAATTTTTTTGAATGATAAGGGCCTTCGTCCATAAATCACTTATTTTTTTGTTTGCGGTGCAAAGGTATTTCTTTTCGCGTTGAAATGTTTGTTAACAGTTGTTTCTTTCTAAAAAATTAAAATCTTTTAAACTTTGGGAATGTGTTTTCCAGTTAATGATTTTATATTTTTTAGCTCTCAAACCGATAACCAATTCCTGAAACTGTTATTATTATTGACGGTTTTGATGGGTTATCCTCAATTTTTTTTCTGAGCTGAGCAATAAAAACCCTCAAATACTGAGTTTGCCCGGTGTAACTGTACCCCCAGATTTCTTTTAGAATATACTGGTGCGTTAATACTCTGCCCTGGTTTTTTGCGAACAGGCTTAAAATGGAAAATTCAGTAGAAGTCAACTTCAAAACTTCGTCGTTTTTTCTAACCAAATGATTCAATAAATCAATTGAAAGGGAGCCGATTTCGAGAATACTGTTATCGTTTACTTCGGATACCGACCTGAGCGAAGCTCTTATTCGTGCCAATAGCTCGCCGCTTCGAAAGGGTTTTGTGAGATAATCGTTGGCGCCGTTATCAAGAGCTGTAATAATATCTTTTTCCGAATCGCGTACCGAAAGTACAATTACAGGTTTTGAAAACCATTCGCGCAGTTTTTTCAGAATTTCATGGCCATCAATATCAGGCAACCCAAGATCAAGAATAATTAATGACGGGTGATACGTGGCAGCATCCACAAGTCCATCTTTCCCATTGTCTGAATGAATTA
>DAOPKR010000029.1:0-3285 GCA_035391305.1 Draconibacterium sp. | reverse complement strand
GGGTGATACGTGGCAGCATCCACAAGTCCATCTTTCCCATTGTCTGAATGAATTATCTTATATCCGTTGGCTGAAAGTGTAATTTCCAGCAAACGCCTGATTTGAATTTCATCGTCAATCACTAATATGGTTTCATTCTCGTTCATTCGTTTTCAAGGAATAAGTTATTAATTTCAGGGTTTTCTGAAGGTATTTTAATTGTAAACTTCGAACCTCCGTCTTTATTATTTTCAACTGTTATTTTTCCGTTGTGAGCTTCAACAAAACCTTTTACAATTGATAAACCAAGTCCAAGCCCACCGGTTTTTCTGCCGTTGATTCTGAAAAATTTTGAAAATACATTTTTTAATTCACTTTCAGGGAAACCGGGGCCTTTGTCGGCAACAACCATTATCAGTTCGTTATTTTCGTGCGCCGATGTTAAATTTATCTCAGAAGCAACCGGTGCGTATTGAGTTGAATTAAACAGCAAATTATATAAAACCTGTTCAATCAAACCAAAATCGATTTTTACAAGTGGCATATTATCGGGGATAAAAACAGAGAGTTTAAATGGTTTTAAATCATCCTTCAAATCTTCGGCAACTTTATTAAATACGTCGTTTATATCGCACCAGTCGAGCCTGACCGAGAGCATTCCGCTTTCGAGCCGCGACATATTTAAAAGATTCTCAATCAACCGGTTTAACCGAAGTGAGGCCGAAAATATTTCGCTGAATAATGCAGATTGTATATTGATTGGATGAGATGAATTCAACAGTGTTTCGGACGCTCCCATAATTGTAGCAACCGGAATTCGGAACTCGTGCGAAATGGAGCTAAACAAAGTTTTATAAAGCCTGCCTGATTCTTCCAGAAATTTCGTTTTTGTAACAATTTCAGCTAAAAACTCTCTTTCAATTGCATTTGAAATTTGTGTAACAAAAGTGAGCCAGAAAGTTCTTTTTTCTTTTGAAAACTGTTTTTCCAGTTTTACCGCCAAAACACCGGGAACCAGTTTTGTGCCCGGCAGCGGGAAAAATGTGTAATCAACAGAGTTCATTTTATTTGTAAAAGCACCGGCTTCCTGCGAATTTTTAAAACACCATTCAGCGAGTTCATATTCAGTATCGTTTAATTTCTTTCCTTTTTGCAACCTTCCGGTCGAAAAAAGTATGTTGTTACCATCCTGTAAAATAAAAAATACGTCGGTTGAAAAATGATTTTTAATTTGCTGTATCGATATTTCAAGGACCTCATCGATACTGCCAGCCTTTGAAAGTTGCTTTGTTAACTGAAACAAGGTGTCAGTTCGTTGTTCGCGCACCCTGGCCAGTTGTTCCTGTTGGCGCACCCTTGTTGTTAAAACCCCGTTTAACAGCGCAATTCCAAAAAACAATGCAAACATTAAAATATCGTCAGTTTTTTCGATATGAAAAGTATTGTGAGGCGGAATGAAAAAGAAATTCCAAATAAGCGAGCTTAATGTTGCAGCCAAAAGTATCGGGCCAAGCCGCATAAAAGTGGCCATAATGAAAACTACAATTAATAAAATATATGAAACGAGATGGTAACTTTGAGTATCTACAAGCGGGTAGCACAATAAAGCAACAAAAGCTACCAAAAAAGCAGAAATCAGGTATGGGAAAAAACCTTCAGTAAAAATCCTTTTAATTTCCGGTTGCAGAATTGATTTCATGCACGTAATTCTAAATATTCAAAACAAAACTAACCTTAAACGCTCAAATTCTAAATTCACTTTTAATTCTTCCAGAAATTCGGAAAAAATAAAATGATGAGCGTATATATTTCAAGCCTGCCAATAAGCATCAGGAACGAAAGAATTATTTTAACAATATCGGGCAAGTGGGCAAAGTTACTAACCGGACCAACAGTTCCTATCCCGGGGCCAATTCCGGCCATACAAGTTGCCACAGCGCTGCCTGCAGTTTCCCCATCAACTCCAAAAGCAACAATAAGAACACTTCCAAAGGCAAAAATCAGGAAATAGATTACAATAAATGAAAGTATCGTCCGGTTATTTTCATCGCTCACAATATTGTTATTCAACTTTAAATTTTTAACAGCATTTGGCGATTGCAGCTGAAGAAAAAATCTTTTTATATTCTTTAATAATACAAGGTGCCTGGCCATTTTAATTCCTCCGGCTGTTGAACCTGTGCTACCACCCAAAAACATGGCAAGAAATATTATTGTCCAGGCAAATGAAGGCCACATTAAATAATCGGCCGAAGCAAATCCGGTGCAGGTTACAATTGAAATGATTTGAAAAAATGCCTCTCGAAATGACTCTTCAAAAGGTTTGTTCATTTTGAAATAAAGCGACAGGGTTAAAATAATACCTACAACAAATACTACAAACAGATAAAACTTCAACTCCTCGTTTTCTTTTATCTTTTTAAAATCGCGTTTAAAAAAATAATAATGCAAAACAAAATTAACTCCGGCAAGCAACATAAAAATCATTATAACATACTGTATGTATGGAGAATATCCGGCTATGCTTGTATTCTTTGGAGAGAACCCACCGGTTGCAACAGTTCCAAATGCATGGCAAACACTTTCGAAAAGGTTCATATTTCCGAGTACGAGGAAAAATATTTCGGTAATTGTAAGCAGAAAATAAATCAACATTAATCTGCGGCCTACAGCTTTTATTTTGGGTTGTATTTTTTCCTGAACCGATGATTCAAATGTAAACAGGTTGTAGCTCCCCATATTTAATGATGGCATAATTACAATTACAAGTACGATTATACCAATTCCTCCTATCCAATGGGTTAAACTTCTCCAGAATAAAATTGATTTCGGAAGTATTTCAATATCTGTTAAAATTGATGCCCCGGTAGTTGTAAACCCCGACATGGATTCAAAAAAAGCATTAATAAAACCGGGTATTGATTGTGATATAATATATGGTAAAGCACCTATTAAAGAGAAAAATATCCACGAAAAAGAAACTATTAAGCTGGCATCCTTTTTTGTTAACGACTCAATTTCGTGGCTTGGGCGTTTAAAAATATACAACAACAAACCAAACAGAAATGCAATTAAACCAGAAATCAAAAATGGTTTTACCGGTTCAGAAAACAGGAGTGCAACCAATGTAGTGGCAAATAATGCGGCTGTAAGAATAAATAAACTTTTTCCGACAATCGGAAAATTTAACCTCAGATTGAAAATCTTACCCATTTTGTGTCTTTAAATGACGATGCAAAATTGACCGTTATTTTATAAATAGATTATAAAGATTTGAATTATTAATATAAAGATTTTATAAAGATG
>DAOPKR010000028.1:38347-39499 GCA_035391305.1 Draconibacterium sp. | reverse complement strand
GTTGCGGCCGTGCAGAAATATCCATTTTACCATGGGTTCCACCCGTGGCTATTCAAATTGAAGCCCTTTGGGCTTTCTGTAAATCAACTATTCATACCAACAAAAAACGGTTGATACCAAATGGAATCAACCGTTTTAATGTATAAAAATATTTGTTGCTTATAAAATATTCATTCCGTCGAGCACGTCCATAATTCCTTTTACAGAATTTGCCGAAGCGTATAGTAATTGCTTTTCGTCGTCGTTTAAGGCAACTTCAATAATTCTTTCGATACCGTTTTTGCCCAGCACAACCGGAGCGCCAACAAACATATCGTTTAAACCATATTCACCATCCAGTTTCACACAACATGGGAAAACACGTTTCTGGTCCATAACAATTGCCTCAACCATTTGCGCTGCTGCCGAACCCGGTGCATACCATGCTGAAGTTCCCATCAGATTTACCAGTTCGCCGCCACCTGATTTTGTGCGTTCAACAATTGCGTTTAGTTTTTCGCCGTCAATCAGTTCGGTTACCGGAATACCGGCAACAGTTGTGTAACGTGGCAGTGGCACCATTGTGTCGCCATGTCCGCCCATTAAAAGCGCCTGGATATCGCGTGGAGAAACATCCAAAGCCTCGGCAAGGAATGCACGGTAACGGGCTGTATCAAGGATACCGGCCATACCCATAATTTCATTTTTTGGTTTTTTAGCTGTAACGTAAGCCGCGTAAGTCATCACGTCCAAAGGATTTGAAACAATAATGATTTTGGCTTTTGGCGAATATTTAATGATATTTTCGGTTACATTTTTTACAATTCCGGCGTTAATCGAAATCAAATCATCGCGGCTCATTCCGGGTTTACGCGGAATACCTGATGTGATAACCACTACTTCAGAATCAGCAGTTTTTGAGTAGTCGTTTGTTGATCCAACCAGCCTTGTATCGTAAAAATTAATTGGCGCGGTTTGCCACAAATCCAACGATTTTCCTTCTGAAATACCTTCTTTAATATCGAGAAGTACTACTTCCTGCACGATATTTTTTTCGGCAACAATTTGTGCACATGTGGCACCAACATTTCCTGCTCCAACTACTGTAACTTTCATGATAACTTCGATTTTTGAATTTTTTGTTGTGTTATAAAACCTTTAATAATAAACAAT
>DAOPKR010000028.1:28517-38247 GCA_035391305.1 Draconibacterium sp. | reverse complement strand
TTATCGGTATAAACCACAAAAATATCGGAAACGGGTTGATACCTCCATTGCAAACGCATGTTGATATTCATGTTGTCGATTTGCTCGTTGTACTGTACAAAAGTTGACCAAAACAAATTTTCGGTAAAAGTTACATCTACTTTCGGTCCAACCAGCCATAATTTTGCATGTTCAAAAGAGCCACCCAAATCCATGTCGGTGTAATTAAAGTTTACCGACATATTAATATATGGCTGAACCCGGTATCCCACCTCACCTAAAATGTATTGAATATTTCCGCTGTAAAAAGTACCTTTTGCCGCTTCTGCGTTCCAGTTAAACAAGGTTTTCCGGGTTGACATGTAGTTTATATATGCACCGCCAAAATCATATTTCGAACCGGCAGGCAGATAAGTGTTACTTATGTGTGTTGGATCGAAATCATCTTCCAGTTCAACATAGTTATCAATATAACCAAACTCTAATTTTGATGCGTCACGAAACCCAATTTGGTAATTCACCACATTTTCATGCTCAATTTTACGAAACTCCGGATCGAAATAATATCTGAAATCAACCCCCGGTCCGTGGCTTACAATTCGTTTGTTGGGAACAAACAGGTAACTCATTTCAGGACTAATAAAATTATAACCTGTGCGCTGAATATAACCTACTTCAGCACGGTAGTTTTCACCAACCGACCGTTGCACAACTTCAAGTTGAACATGTTTTGTTGTGTATGTCAGGCTGGCTCCCTGGGCAAACTGTTTGTCAGGATTTCCGGGTTGAAACGACCGGTGATAAAAAAATTTCCCGTCCCAGAAGTTGTTGTTGCTCGCCAGGTTATAATCGAAACCTGCCACACGGTTGTACATGGTTGTATCGGCAGGCTGATTGAAATATTCCTTGTTAACGAAAATAAATCCGATGTTTGAACGTGCAAATACTTTCTTCTGAACCGAAGCAACGGTAAAATTCCGGGAAAGAAGGTCGTCGGTTTTCTCGGTAGTCATATTCATGAAACCGATCCGCCAATCGTTGCCAATTTTACCACTTAATCGTGCCCCGGCCAAAACAGGCGCATCCAAACCAATCCGTCGTGAGAAAAATGGCGTAATATTGTTGTCGCCAAATCCCGAAAACAAGTCGCTGTTTTCAAGAAAGAACTGTCGTTTTTCGGGAAAGAAAAGTTCGAAGCGGTCGATATTTGTAACCTGCCGGTCAACTTCAACCTGGGCATAATCAGGATTGTAGGTTAAATCCAGATTCATTGCCGTTGAGATTCCAATTTTTGCATCGAAACCAAAATCTTTCTGATAATCGGCGCCGGTTCCATTTTCATAATCGTTGGCATAGCTTCCAAAAATATAGGGAATAAAAGAAATCTGCGGTTTTGGTTTTGGCAGTGGTGTTTGAAAATTCATGACGCCGGTATAAGCAAGAGAGGCGGTTGGAAACTGCCTCGGAACAGGTGCCCACGCTGATTTTTCGTTCGATTTCAAATCCAGCCGGCTGAAATTGGTGTACCATTTTTGGCTTCCCTTTGGATAACGTACCGATTTAAAAGGGATTCGGATTTCAGAAGTCCATCTGTCGGGATAATGTTTTACTTTCGATTCCCATTTACAATCCCAGTCGAGATTGCTTGCCGCTCCATCGTGCATTAACCCGTCCCATTTTGCGCCCGATGCAGAAACGCCAAATGAAAATCCGTTGGTTTGATCAAGAAATGTATCGAAGAAAACAAGCAGGTTATCATTGTTTGAAAACACAAAATCGCGACGGAATGATTCCATGATTCGTTTCCCGGGAATTGTATCATAAAATATTTGCGCAATGTAAAATGCTTTGTCATCGTAGGTAATCATTATTTCCGATGGCTGGTAAGCAAGTCCTGTATCGATGGGAAGTACCCTGTGAAAATCAGTAGCTTTTTGTGCAGCCAGCCAGTCAGGTTCATCAATAACTCCATCAATAATTATTGGCGCAATTGATTTTTTGACGTTGTAAATAAAATCCTTGTTGAAAGTATTTGTGATTGTATCGTTGTCCGACTTTTTGAAATTTTCGGCAAATACACCAAAATATAAAATCGAACACAGTAAAAATAAAGATATATGTTTCATTTTGAACAATAACTTAGCTGATTCAGGTATAGGGTGCAAATATATTTAAATAGTACAAACAAAAAATCTCACTGAAATATTCAGTGAGATTTTTTGTTTTGACAGAAAAGTAAACGACTTACAATTCAATCGGGATTCCGTTATAAAAATCGAGGATCTTTGTACGGAAAATATATTCGTATTTGGCTTGCAGCAATTGTGATTTAGCAGCTGTCAACTGGTTTTTTTGCAGGTTGTAATCCACCGAGTTTACCATGCCGACATTAAATTTTTCCTCGACATACCGAAAAGCTTCTTCCATTGAAACTACAGCTTTCTGTGTTGAAATATAACGGTTTAAAGCGGCAAGCGCATTTGTGTAAGAAAGTTCAATGTCTTTGCGAAGAATATTACTTTCAGTTTGCAAACGGTATTTGTAATCTGAAATTTGCAGCGTTGCATTTGTTATGCCGTTTTTCACCTGGAAACGGTTGAATATCGGGATGTTTAATGTTAAACCAAGAGATGAACGCCCATTGTTTTTCAACTGATCGCCAAATTTTATATCAGCACCGGTAACATCAGTGTATTTATTATTGTACAGGTTGTAATAATTTGCATTGAAACTTAAACTCGGATAACGGTTTCCCTTCGCGATTTCGAGTTCAGTTTCGGCGCTTTTTACGCGCAATTGCGCTGCCTGTATTTCGGGCCGCGAGTTCATTGCATTGTTAAATACATCAATCGAATTGGCCATTGACATATTTGCCTTTATTTCGGGCAATACCGGTTTTTCTATTGTAAAACTTTCGGCAATTGGAAGTTCAAGAAACTGGAATAAAGTAAGGTATGTAAGTTGAACCGTATTTTTGTCATTCACCAGTTGAAGTTCTTCGCGGGCAAGTTGCGCCTGAATTTCGAGTAACGAGCCTTTTGCCAGACTACCTGCATCAACAAGTTGTTTGGTGCGGTTTATCTGTTGCTGGGTAACTTCAAGCTGTGCCTCATCAACAAGAACTATTTCTTCAGCAAAAAGAATCTCAAGGTATGAACGGGCAATACTCAGCATAATATCATCTTTTGCCTTTTGCAGATCTTTGAGCGTTGCCTGCAAATCAAGCTGTTGCTTTTCGATTGTGTTTGTTAAAACCAATCCGTCAAAAATGGTAAAATTAGTACTTGCACCACCGGTTAAACTTGATGAGTTAACATTCTTGTATGTGTTATCGTAGGTTAACGACCTTCCAAAACTGTTGTCGTTTCCAAATTGCGCATTCAAATTGGGCAAGCGGTTTGATTTCGCCTGACTTAATTGTGTTTCGTAGTAATCTGTATTTAATTCCTGTTGTTTTATCTGGATATTATTTTCGAGTGCATAGTCGATACATTTTTGTAATGACCAAACATTCTGTGCACCCGAATTTATGCCACAGAGAATAAATACTATTGAAAATAAAGTGAATAGATGCTTCATTGTATTTCTATTTTTTTAAACGTGCTAATTTAAATAAACTAATTGAGAGGCTCACCATTTTTATACCTTGCCAGCTTCATTCTCCTTTATTTTTTTAGGATCGAGTTTTTCGCCTTTAACCTTGTCCTCTTTTTTCAAACCTTCGGTAATTTCGATATTTATTCCGTCAGACAATCCGGTTTTGACATATCTCTTTTCGAACTGTTGTTCCTGACCTGTTTGTATTTCAACATACGATGAGTCTTTTTCGAATTTTAAAAGTCCTTCGGGAATAACAAGAACGCTGTCTTTCTTTTCGAGCACAATGTTTGCATTGGCACTGTATCCGGCCCTGATAAACTGATCTTCCTTTAAAACAACAGTTGCTTTTATTTCAAACTGAATGGCTCCGTTTTCTTCTTTTCCTTTTGGTGCAATATATTCGAGAATGGCACCAAATTTATCCTTTTCAATTGCGCCAATTTCGAGTTCTATATTCATGCCTTCCTTAATTTTTCCAACTTCGGTTTCGTCAACCTTTCCCTGAAAAATCATGTCTTTCATATCGGCTACAGTGCAAATGGTTGTGCCGTTGTTAAATGTGTTCGACTGAATTACTGAATTTCCTTCTTTTATTGGAACATCGAGTACCATACCGTTTACAGTTGACCGTACCAAAGTATTTGTTGTGGTTTGTGCTTTTTTGGTTACCCCGTTTTTAATTAACTCAAGGTTGTTTTCAGCAGCAGTTAATTCTTCTTTTGCCGAATCGAATTTAACTTTTGCGGTTTTATATTCTTCGTAAGAAATTACGCTTTTGTCAAACAGTTTTTGCTGGCGATCGAGGTCAATCTGCGCGTCATCATAACTTATTTTGGCCCGGTTTAAACGCGTTTCGGCACTGTTAAGGTTTACCATATCAGGAATAATCTTGATTTTGGCAATTACCTGATCTTTTTTAACAAAGTCGCCTGCAACAATATACAATTCATCGATAATACCGGAAACCTGCGGCACAATTTCGATTTCTTTGCGCGGAACAACAGAGCCGGTAGCTACTGTTTTGCGAACAACATTTGAAACAAATGGATTTTTTGTTTCAAAAACTTCAGGAGCTTTTTTTGATTTTGTATAAAGGAAGTAAATTGTTCCTCCAAAAACTCCAACAAGGATAACGATTCCAAAGATTCTTAAAATTTTTTTCATGACTGTTTTTATTATTTGTTTCTGTTTCTAAAATTTTATTTCTGTTTTTTATTTTTCGTCGCGCAATGCATCAATTGGTTTTATACTTATAGCTCTTTTGGCCGGAATTAGTCCGGCAAACATTCCGGCAATAACAAGCACTGCCAATGCTGAAAGCGCCATGCTAAGGTTTATCTCAGGATTTCGGAAAAATAATTCACTACCCGATTCGGCTGATTTTAGCAATATCCGGTTCAGTATCTCCAAAATCCCGACCCCTAGCGACAAGCCGACATATCCAGCCATTACCGTGAGGAATACACTTTCGGCAACAATATGCTTGATGATAACTGCGGGGGTTGCCCCAATGGCACGCTGGATACCAATTTCCTGTGTTCGTTCCTTGATAATTACAAGCATAATATTACTTACGCCAATTATTCCGGCCAGTAACGTTCCAAGTCCAACTATCCATGTGAGAACCTGAATACCCAAAAACAAAGCTGAGAATTTAACGAATTCCTTTTCGATATTAAATGATCCTACTGCCTGAAGATCATCGGGTGCAACTTTGTGGCGTTCTTTAAGAATTCGCTGAAGTTTTGCTTCCAAATCGCTCACTTTGTTTCCTTTTTTCGAGGTTACTGAGAAAAAATGCACACGGTTTCCGTAATTGTAGGCCGATTGCATAGTTGAAAACGGGATGATAATTGTTTCTTCCTTTTTTCCTCCACCAATATTTATCCTGGTTTCGGCATGTATAACGCCAATTACCTGAAAATAGACACCACTTATTTTAAGATACTGGCCGATGGGATCCTCATCTTTATCAAACATAACTTCAACAACCCGTTCGCCAATATTACAAACCTTTCGTTTTTGGAGAATATCAATTTCGTTCATTAACCTGCCTTTAACCGGTGTCCAGCGGTCGATTTTAAAATAATCGGGATAATCGCCGAACATTTGAAAAGAGCCTGTTCTTTCGCCCCTGACGGTGTTATCTCCATTTTGCTGCCAACCAAACAATCGCGGCGAAAGATATTCTATCTCTTTTACATTTTCCCGCAGATACTTTATATCGTCATTATCATAGTCCCAACGCCTTCCCCGCTGAAATCCTGCGTAAGGAATACTTGTTCTTTCAGTCCAAAAAAATGCAGAATTTGTCGCGAATGCCCTTACTCCGTCAAGCACCCCATTTTCGAGTGCTTTTCCTGCTCCCGACATTAATATCAGCATAAAAATTCCCCAGAAAACACCGAAAGCAGTCATAAAACTCCTCATCCGGTTTTTTTTCAGGGCGCTGATAATTTCGTTCCAAAGGTCTAAGTCAAACATAAAAAAGCCTCCTCCCTGTCCCTCCAAAAGAAGGGCGATTTAGTGATTTGTATGAATTTTTTGCTCTCATTTAGTTTCAGGTTATTTTATATTGCAGCCTTGTAAAACCCTTCGTCGGGAAGGACTGTGTTTCCTATTCATCCCTCAAAGCTTCAATTGGTTTTATACTGGCAGCCCGCTTGGCTGGAATGTAACCTGCAATTGCCCCGGCAACAATGAGGAGCAATGTTGCTGAAACTGCAATATTAAAATCAACTGTTGGGTTTAGAAAAACCGATTCACCCTGCCGTCCACCATTTGCAGCGGCAGCATTTGCAGCTTCTGCTGATTGTACCATAAAATAGTTTATCATTTCCATCAAACCGGTTCCCATAACAAGTCCAATATATCCGGCAACAGTAGTAATCATAATTGCTTCCAGCAAAATCAGTCCAATTACAGATGACGGGCTGGCACCAATTGCTTTTCGGATACCGATTTCCTTTGTCCGTTCCTTTACAACTATCAGCATTATATTACTGACCCCTACAATTCCGGCTATCAAGGTTCCAATTCCAATAATCCAAATAAATATTTTTATGGCCTGAAATATCCTCATAGTTTGAATGTAGTTTTCCAGTTTATTGTACAGTCCGATGGCTCCTTCGTCTTTTGGGTCGAACTTATATTGTCTGCCTAATACATTACGAACCTGTTGCTCAATAGCCTGGCTTTCGTCAAGTGTTTCTGCGTTTATTGTCAAAGCCAGGTTGTGTAAACGGTTTGATCCATTAAAAATCATTTGAGCGGTAGAAAGCGGCATATAAGCATTGCGGTTTCGTGTAGATCCGGGTTCGGTGCAAACACCAACAACTTTAAAAGGCACATTATTAACATTTACATATTCTCCTATTGCTGTTGAGTCTTTAAAAAGTGCATTTTTCATATCAGCGCCAATTACCACTACCTTGCGGTTCTGCATAACGTCAATATGATTAATAAAACGGCCTTCTTCAATAACCAGGTTTTCAACCTGAATTAATTCAGGCTGACATGTTATTGTGGTATATTCACCAGATTCCTTATTATAGGAATACCGCGTATTGCCCATAAAATATCTCCCTGAAACTGCGCCAATTCCGGGAACTTTTTTAATTATATCCTGATCTGCGTTGTGAAACTGAATGGTGCGGCCCGTTTTCATCCCTTCATATGCCATTGTAGTTTTACCGGTCCAAATCCACATTGCATTTACCGCGTCATTCATAAAATTGTTGGCCACTCCATTGCTCAACCCATTTCCCGAACCCAGTAAAATCATGAGCATAAAAATCCCCCAGGCCACGCTGAACCCGGTAAGGAAAGTCCTCATTTTATTTTTTTTGATGGTGGCAAATATTTCCTGCCATTTGTCGATATCGAACATAATTGGTTTTGAGTTTAAAGTTTAAAAGAAGACTGAAGACATTTGTTATCTAATTTCCTACACCACATCAAATTCTTTTGCATGCTGGTGCTTCCATTCACGCAATTCGCCATTTTTAATGATCTCAGCAATTTTCCCGTCACTCAATCTGATTATTTTATGCGTCATTGCTGCAATATCATGTTCATGAGTCACAATTATCAGTGTAATTCCTTCTTTGTTTATTTCTTTCAGAATTTCCATAACTTCTATTGAAGTTACAGAATCGAGAGCGCCGGTGGGTTCGTCGGCAAAAATGATTTTTGGCTTCGATATTAAAGACCGTGCAATGGCAACGCGCTGTTTTTGTCCGCCCGACATTTCACTTGGTAAATGGTTTGCCCATTCAAGCAACCCCATTTTATCGAGATATTCAAGTGCAATGATATTGCGCTTTTTTCGGCTTACACCTTGATAATAAAGCGGAAGTGCTACATTTTCCATTGCATTTTTAAACGAAATGAGGTTGAATGACTGAAAAACAAAACCCAGTAATTCGTTCCGCAACTTTGCAGCCTGCTTTTCCGACATATTTTTTATCAGATTTCCGTTTAAATGATAACTTCCTTCATCGTAATTATCAAGAATACCCAGAATATTCAGAAGTGTTGATTTTCCGGAACCTGATGAACCCATTATTGAAACAAACTCACCCTGCTCTATTTCAAGGTTTATTCCTTTCAAAACATGCAGGGAATTGCTCCCCATCGCATAAGATTTGTGAATACTGTTAAGACTAATCATTGTTGTTTAATTGTTTCTGCTGTTTTCTACTAAAAAAGACTTCTAAAATTCATTCATTATTTTTAATCTCACCACATTTTTTCGATAAACGGCCTTTTTTTGGGTGTGAAAAAAGTAATTGTTTCGCTTTATGCTTTTCAGAAGTCGAATTTGCTCCTATAAAACGTGAGACGCTTATTTCACGAATTCGTTACAGTTTCACGTATTTTTTCAATTAATTAAATGTTGTACAAATGTTGCAAAACGTTTTATGTTAGAGAATTAAATTATTTTGGACTGGCATTTTTATGTGATGAAAGGGTTTTTTCGGTAGATGAATTGATTTTTGCCACTCCTGGATTTTCAAATATCTTAGCTGCCAAAAAATATGACAAACTTCAACCATATAATTTTCGACCTCGACGGAACACTGACCGATAATACGCAGGGAATTTGGAATTCAGTTAAATACGCGCTAAAAAAAATGCATATCGACGAGTATTCTCCTGAAATACTGGCAAAGTTTATTGGCCCTCCTCTGCAATGGGGCTTTAGCAATTTGTACGGGATGAATGAACAAAACACCAAACTCGCTGTGGAATATTTCCGCGAATATTACGGAGAAAACGGCTGGCACGAGAATATACCTTATCCGGGAGTTTCGGAAATGCTGCAGGAACTCGGCAATTCAGGGAGAAAAATGTATATAGCAACCTCAAAACTTGAGAAATATGCTGTAAAAATTTCTGAGTATTTTGAGTTCGATAAATACATTTTACAGGTAACCGGAGCCGATTATTCAGGAAAAAAGGCCAGCAAACCCATGATAATATCCACTTTGCTTGAAACGCAACAACTTTTACCATCGAAACAGATTGTGATGATCGGCGACACAGTTTTTGATATTGAAGGCGGAAAGGAAAACGGACTCTCCACAATTGCCGTTGGATATGGCTTTGGCGACAAAACAGAATTACTAAATGCCAACCCTGATTATTTTGCAGAAGACGTGGAAGAACTTTTTGAGATTTTATTTACCTGATTTCCGCCTAATCTACTCCATTTTTATAACTTTCAATTTTGAATTTTAATGAGATGAAAATTCCAGAATTTTTAAAACCCGGAGATAAAATCCGTATCGTTTCACCAGCCGGAAAAATCAAACAGGAAAATGTTTTTCCTGCGGTTGAATGGCTGACACAGCAAGGTTTTAAAGTTGAACTTGGCAAACATGTTTTTGCCGACCACTTTCAGTTTGCAGGAACTGACAAACAACGACTGGATGATTTACAAACGGCGTTTGATGATAATGAAACGGCCGCAATAATTTGCTCACGCGGTGGTTACGGTACTGTGAGGATAATTAACCAGTTGCAGTGTGAAAATTTTCAAAAATATCCAAAATGGCTGGTTGGATTTTCCGATATAACGATATTGCACACTTGTATAAATAATTTGGGCGTTGCAACAATTCACGGAGTAATGCCACGACACTTTTTG
>DAOPKR010000028.1:10890-28417 GCA_035391305.1 Draconibacterium sp. | reverse complement strand
GTTATTGGCGATTTTACCGATATGAAAGACAACGAATCACCTTTTGGGAAATTGGTTCATGAAATTATTTCCGATGCTGTTGAAGGGTTTGATTATCCGGTTTGTTTTGGTTTTCCGGCCGGCCACGACAAAAAAAATCTTGCTCTTGCTTTTGGAAGAAAATGGGAACTTGATATTTCGGAACAAAAAGTTTTTTTTGGATTGAAAGGATGAAAGAATATCGATTAACGATTTGGGATTGAAGTTTAACGTTTAAAAATTTATGCGAATATCAGAAAATATCCAATATCGAATTTTGAATAACCAATATCCAGTTATTGAACTGGAAACTTTGAACTCTGAACTTTGAACTTTAAACTCGAAACTAACATGGCAACACAACAGGAAATAGGTGAAATGGCTGAACAACTGGCACAGGAACATTTGTTGCGCCTCGGGTACAAAATCCTTGACACAAACTATCAGTTCGGGCATCTTGAACTTGACATTGTTGCCAAAGACGGAAATGAACTTGTGATTGTTGAAGTAAAAGGAAGAAGCGGATTGCGATACGAACACCCGTCAGAAGCTGTTACAAACAGTAAAATAAAAAGAATAGTAGAAGCTGCCGAAGGATACATACACGACAAATGCTGGGAAGGAGATACCCGGTTTGACGTTGTAACCGTTATTTTTTTTAAAGAAAACCACGAACTGGAACATTTTAAGGAAGCATTTTATCCTTCGTTATAAAATTTTGATTTCAAAATGATTCTATTATTTTTATCGCCATTAAATCAACTAAGATGAATATCGAAGAACTCCGTGATTACTGCCTGTCGCTTAAAGGTGCAACCGAAGAATTTCCGTTTGACGAAACAACATTGGTTTTTAAAGTGGTTGGAAAAATTTTCTGCATTACCGATTTGCAGGCTAATTTTTCAGTAGCCCTTAAAAACGATCCTGAAAAGAATATCGAACTCAGAGAAGAATTCCCGGCGGTAAAACCCGGTTACCATTTGAGTAAAGCTCATTGGAACACCATTGAAATTGATGGCTCAATCCCCGACGACCTGTTAAAAAACTTAATCGACGAATCGTATGATTTAGTGGTCCTGAAATTAAAAAAGGCCGATAAACAAAAACTAAAAGATTATTAATCATTCATGAAAATCAAAGGTTTTGCACCGATACTGGTGTTGCTGCTTTTTGTCGCGTTTGCCGGTTTTTCTCAGGAGGAAAAGGAAGTATTTATAATCGAAAAAGAGATAAAGCACTTACCTGTTATCAGCCAGGGAGGAACGGGTACCTGCTGGAGTTTTGCTACTACGAGTTTCATTGAATCAGAAATAATCAGAAAAGGATTTACCGAAACCGATTTATCAGAAATGTTTTTTGTGTATTACGGGTACATAAACAAAGCAAAGCAATTTCTGATGTACCAGGGGAACAACAACTTTGGACAAGGCGGACAGGCCCACGATGTTTTGGATGTTTTAAGCGAAAAAGGCATGGTAACTTTTGATGAATTTCCGGGCGAAAAAATCGAGGGAAAATACCAACATAATAACTTAATAAGTGATTTGAAAGCCAAAGTTGAAGCTTTAAATAAAAACGACAATAATTTCAGTGTGGAAGATTTAAAAGCAGTTAATTCAATACTGAAATCGCAAATAGGAAAAATTCCCCAAAAGATTAAAAACGGTGACAATAAATATTCGCCAGAGGAATTCGCAAAAAAATATAATTTAAATCCGGATGATTATATTGAAATTTCATCATACAGTCATCACCCGTTTTACAAGCAATTTATTTTGGAAGTACCCGATAACTGGGCGCATGAATTGTATTATAATGTACCAATCGGTGAGATGATGGAAGTTATGTATAATGCAATTAACAACGGCTATACAGTTTGCTGGGATGGGGACACAAGTGAAAAAACGTTCACCCACAAAAAAGGGAAAGCTGATTTGCCTGAAAATCAACTCGGAAAGGTTGACCAGAAACTTCGACAGGAAACTTTTTTAAACCGCACAACTACCGACGACCATTTGATGCATATTGTTGGCCTTTCAAAAGATTCGGAGGGAAGAAATTGTTTTTACACAAAAAATTCGTGGGGCGCTGAAAGCAACAGTTACGACGGATATTTGCACATGACCGACGATTACGTTCGCCTAAAAACAATGGCAATAATGGTTCATAAAGATGCGGTTCCAGAAAATATCAGAAAAAAACTCAATTTATAATGCGGGAATTTAAACTTACTTCAGAATACATAGAACTTATTAAGTTACTGAAACTTCTGCGGATTGCTGAAACAGGCGGCCATGCAAAAATTATTGTTGAAGACGGAGAAGTTTTGCTGAATGGAATACAGGAATTCAGAAAAAGGGCAAAACTCCGCGCCGGCGATAAAATTGAAGTTATGGGAGAAGAAATACGAATCAGAAATTAAGCTGATTTTCCCAAATACTGAATTGTGTTTTTCACAGTTTCCAGTTTTCCCAAATCATCATCGTCAATCGAAATTTTGAATACTCCTTCAAGATAATAAGCAAAAATCGACCAGTCCACCAGGTCAAATCGTAAATCATCTTTAAATGATGAATTGAGTTTTATATTATTCTTTTGAACTCCCGTTTTACGCAGTACACGGTAAAGATTGCGCCTTATTTTTTTTTCTTCCATATTTTTTTTTGACTGTTCGATTATTCGAACAAAAAATCAAATCGGTCAAATATATGAATTAATTAAGGAAAAAGATTACCGCTTAGTATTAAATTATTTTCATCAATTTCCTATCTAGCTGAATATTTGCGACTTGCAAATTAATATTTTTAAAACACATAATTCAAAAAAATATTGAATTAACAGTTGGAGGCGAAGTTTTTGCATCAACTTTTTATCTTTACACGAATTTATTTAAAATTTAGTTGTTTAAAACCTAAAATTGTTCAATGAAAAGATTTGCATTATTAATAGTAACTGCTCTTTTTGCAGTTGTTGTTTCATGTGGCGGAAATGCCAATAAAACGAATGAAACAATTGTTTCAATAAAAACTGATTTTGGCGAAATCAAAGTAAAATTGTATAACGACACTCCCAAACACAAGGAAAATCTTATAAAACTTATAAAAGATGGTTTTTATGACGACCTATTATTTCACAGGGTAATAAACAATTTTATGATTCAGGGCGGCGACCCTAATTCGAAAAATGCCGGGCCTGATGCAATGTTGGGCAGTGGCGGACCTGGCTATACAATTCCGGCTGAAATTCTCCCAAATCATTTTCACAAAAAAGGAGCGCTGGCGGCGGCACGGCTTGGTGGACCAAAAAACCCCGGGAAAGAATCAAGCGGATCACAGTTTTACATTGTGCAGGGCAGAGTTTTTCGCCCGGGTGAACTGGATTCAATGAATGTGATCATTAACAACCAACGCAAAGAAATTATGATGCGCGAACAATTTAATGTTGAAAAAAGCAAATTCGATTCGATACGGGGAAAAAATGACCCGGCCGGTTTTAACATTTTGGTTGCCGAACTTAGGACCAAAGTTGACAGCATGTATGCCGCCGGTCCGCAATTTACCTTAACCGATGAACAGCGCGAAATTTATTCAACAGTTGGCGGTTACCCTTCGCTTGACGGCGAATACACAGTTTTTGGTGAAGTAGTGGAAGGTTTGGACGTTCTTGATAAAATTGCTGCAGTAAATACAAATAAGGCAAACCGACCGGTGGAAGATGTGAGGATGAAAATTGAAATTATAAAATAAAAATGGTGCGTTATCTCATATTACTATTTTTCATGATTTCCCCTTTTGTTGGGTTTTCACAATCACAAGTTGTTGAAATATCAACCAACATGGGTAAAATGAAATTCAAATTGTATGACGACACACCCAAACACCGTGATGCATTTATTGAACTTGCCAAAGAGGGATATTATGATGGAACGCTGTTTTACAGGGTCATCCAGGATTTTTTGATTCAAGGCGGTTCAAAAAGTTCAAGAAATGCCGCACCCGGAAAACGAATTGGATACGGTGATCCCGACAAAACTGTTGACGATGAAATTTTACCAACCCATTTTCATAAAAAAGGTGCGCTGTGTGCCCCGCGCCAACCCGATGAAAGCAACCCTTTCAAACAATCCGATATTTCTCAGTTTTATATTGTAAAAGGCCGGGTTCACACAATCGGAGAAATAGATACAATGGAACTCGCTGTTAACAGGCCAATCAAAAATAAAATTGTCGAAAATATAATGACTCCTGAAGTTCGGGAACAATTAAAACAGTTGAAAGATGAAAAAAAGGTAACTGAATTCAGAGAACTCGCGCAGGAAATTAAAGACAAAATTGAAACAGCTTATCGCTACAGTCCGGGCGTGCTTGAATACGGCGAAGCTCAACGCGAGGCCTACACAACAGTTGGCGGTTATCCCGATTTAGATGGAAAATTCACAATTTTTGGCGAGTGTATTTCAGGTTTTGACGTGATTGATAAAATTGCCGCTCTTCCGACCGATAAAAATAACCGTCCGTTTACCGACGTAAAAATCAGTGTAACAGTTTTAAAAGATTAAAATGACTAAATGCGTTCAACTTCTGTTTTTGATGCTTATTCTCTTCTCCTGCGGTGGAAAAGAGAATCAGAAAAATGTTGAACAAAAAGACAAAACCAGCGAAAACACAACTTCGCAAAACTTAAATTCCGATTGGGAAGAAATAAGGCAATCGGTTATTACATTTAATTCCTTCGATGGAAACCGTATTTTAGAATCAGGCCAGGGATTTTTTGTTGCTGAAAATATAATTGTTACAACCTATTCATTAGTTAGCAGGGCAAATAATATTGTGTTTTCCCCGCTAAACGAAAATGTGAAATTTAAAGCCGACAAATTTGTTGCTGTTGATCGCATAAATGACTTGATTTTAATTTATTGCGACAGTGTAAAGCGCAAACCAATAAAACTTTTTGAAGGAACTGCGCCAAATTCAGCTAAAACAAGCTATATAAATCCTGCTTCAGAAAAAATTATCCAGCTTTTTTCGGGCAAATTATTAAACCTCGCAACTGTAAAAGGGACAAAGCTTTACAGAATTACAAACCGCGTAAGTAAATCAAATTTTGGAATGCCCATTTTTGTATCGACAAAAGAAGCGATTGGCGTTGCTTTCTCGGCAGTTGAAAGTTATGAAATGCAGAGTTTTGCAATCCCTTCCGATTTAATTGTTCAACTTTTAAAAAGTCAGAAATCACCTGCAACTTTAGAATCATTGCGGTCAAACACAAGTGAAACAGTGGCTGCCGAAAACAGAAATATTAAAGGATTGGTTCTTGAAACCAATGAAGGAAATATTACAATCCGACTTTTTAACGAAACAAAAGAATACCGCGACAATTTTATAAAACTGGCAAAAGAACATTATTTCGACAGTTTGCTGATTCACCGTGTAATAAAAAACTTTGGCATTCAAAGCGGTGCGGCCGACACACGTTATGCTGAAAAGGGCGACATTGTTGGCTACAAAGGTCCGGGTTATACAATACCGGCACACATTGTACCCGGGTTGTTCCACAAACGCGGAATGATTGGCTCGCCGCGAAAACCCGATACAAAAAACGAACGACTGCGTTCTGATGGCTCGCAGTTTTATATTGTTTCCGGACGAATATATTCCGACAAAGAATTGGATGATCTTGAAAAGGAAAACAATTACAAATTCAGCCCAACTCAGCGGCAAACTTATAAAACGGTTGGCGGTGCACCACATCTCGACGGAACCTACACTGTTTTTGGCGAAGTAATATCGGGAATGGAAGTAGTAGATAAAATCGTTCAGGTAAAAACCGATGATGATTGGCGGCCTTTGGAAGATATTCGTTTAAAAAAGGTCAGAATTTTGAAATAATCCTTTCTTAAAAAATCTCTGCCATTTCCAACCCATCTTTCAACCAGAAAGTTTTTAAACCTGCCTGCTGCGCACCAATAATATTCTTTTCCAAATCATCGATAAAAATTGATTCTGCCGGATTTATTCCCGATAATTCGATTACTTTTTGATATGAAATCAAATCAGGTTTGCGTTCATGAATTTCGTGTGAATAGAAATCCTTAACAAAAAGCGAAGGAAAATCAAAGCCAAATTCCGCTTTAAATGCCCCGTGCAGGCGTTCAATATGAATTTGGTTTGTATTGCTGAAAAGATAAATATTGTAGTTCCTGCTCAATTCCTGAACAACTTCTACCCTTTCTTTCGGAATATCCAGGATCATTGCATACCAGGCATTTTCAATCTGCAAATCAGTTGCTTCAGGATTATTCAATACTTTCCGAACACGATTACAAAACTCTTTCGGTGATACTTTACCAACTTCAAGTTCATAAAAAACCGGATCAGAATATGCCTGTTTGTTATCTAAAACGTCGGTTTGCAATCCCAGTTCCTGAAAAGCTTTTATCGATGCTTCAAAATCGAGATTGAGCAAAACCCTGCCTAAATCGAAAATGATATTTTTAATATTTGTAAGGTCTATCTTCATTTTATTTATTTTAGCTGGCGAAATTAAAAAATTAAGCAACATTGATTTCAATTTCATTGCAAACTTAAAAACAACAAAGTAGTTAAATAACTCAGGAAGAAAATTTTTCGTGAGATTCCGGTTTCGGTTCTCCGTCTTCTGACATTTCCGTCTATGAAAATTCAAAACAAACATTATCAAACTATCTGGCAATCAACTGAAAATCCAGAAGTTATTCAGGTAATTGACCAGCGAAAACTCCCTTTTCAATTCGAAATTTTTGAATTAAAAACGGTTGAAGACGCATTTTTTGCAATTAAAGAGATGGTAGTTCGGGGTGCACCATTAATTGGCGTAACTGCCGCTTACGGAATGTATCTTGCAGTTTTGAATTTCGCGGAAAATGATTTTGAAAAATATATTACCGAAAAGGCTGACTTCCTAAAATCATCGCGTCCAACCGCAGTAAACCTTTCTTTTGCTGTCGATGAAATGGTGGGGTTTATTATCAAAAATAAATTACAGGGAGATTTTAAAAAGATGCTGCTTCAAAAGGCAAATGACTTAAAGGAAAGCGAGATTGAATACGGAAGCAAAATTGGAGATTTCGGCTTGAAAATTATCGAAGAGATTTATCAGAAAAAGAAACAGACTGTAAATATACTTACACACTGCAACGCCGGCTGGCTTGCCTGTATCGACTGGGGAACAGCAACAGCGCCAATTTACAAGGCACATTTACGGGGAATTCCTGTTCATGTTTGGGTCGATGAAACCCGACCGCGCAACCAGGGCGCGCGTTTAACTGCTTTTGAGTTGGGTGAAGAAGGAGTTCTGCACACAATAATTCCCGACAATACCGGCGGACATTTAATGCAGCACGGAATGGTTGATCTGGTGATTGTTGGCAGCGACCGAACCACAGCCACCGGAGACGTAGCGAATAAAATTGGCACTTACTTAAAAGCGCTGGCTGCAAAAGACAATAATATCCCGTTTTATGTTGCTTTGCCATCCTCTACTTTCGACTTTACAATTGAAAATGGATTGAAAGAAATTCAAATCGAACAACGCGATTCAAAAGAAGTTGCCGAAATTGAGGGCTGGACTGGTTCAGAAATAAAAAATGTTAGGCTGATTCCTGAAAAAAGCAAGGTTGAAAATTATGGTTTTGATGTTACGCCGGCAAGGTTAGTTTCAGGATTAATTACTGAACGAGGTATTTGCAAAGCAGAAAGAGAGAGCATATTAAACTTATTCCCTGAAAAAGGAAGAATTAAAACACCAAAAGCATGAAAAAAGTAGCAATAATTGGCGGCTCGGGATTTGAAAACCCTGACATTCTGAAAAATAATGGAGAAACCACCATTGAAACTCCTTACGGAAAAACTTCATCGAGCTTTAAAACCGGGCAAATCGGAGGTGTTGACGTCGTTGTTTTATCGCGACATGGAAGAGACCATTCGATTCCGCCAACCCAGGTAAATAACCGGGCAAATTTGTGGGCAATCAAAGAATTACGTTGCACACACATATTGGCAACCACAGCTTGCGGAAGTTTACGCGAAGAAATTGGTCGCGGCGATTTGGTAATCCTTGATCAGTTTATCGATTTTACTCGTCACAGGGAAATTACGTTTCATGATTCGTTTAATAATGGAGAACTAAACCATTCACAAATGGCTGATCCGTTTAACAACGACTTGCGAATGAAACTGATTCAGAAAGCTTCGGAACTAAAACTGAAATATCACCCCAGGGGAACAGTTGTAACAATTGAAGGACCGAGGTTTTCAACCCGGGCCGAGTCAAAAATGTTCAGGTTGTGGGGCGCTGACGTTATAAACATGTCGGTAGCACCCGAGTGTATTTTAGCCAATGAATTGAAAATTCCTTACGCAGCAGTTGCTCTCAGCACCGATTACGATTGCTGGAAAAACGATGAAGAGCCAGTTAGCTGGGAAGAAGTGTTGCGGGTTTTTAATAAAAACGTTGGAAATGTTATCCGGCTGCTGAATGAAACAATTTCAACACTTTAAAACATGCTGCTTAACATATTTTTTTTCTTTTTTTTGGCATAGCATTTGTTAATGTTTAAGTGCTGTTTCAAAGCCATGAAACAATGTTTTTATTAATAGAATTAAATATTTCTGTTGTTTAACAACAACGACTTATTCCCAGCGGCATCTGTTAAAAGGTGCCGCTTCTTTTTTACTCGAACCTTAATTTTATTTCCTTTCATAATAAATTGAAAATTGCATTATTCGCTATGCAATGTTACATTTATATTGAATATTCAAAATCAACATAAAATGGATCGTAGAAAATTCTCAAGAGTAACACTAACTGCTGCAACTGCGATTACTGCATTTCCGGGAGTAACAAAATCATTCGATTTGAAAAATACCAATATAAAACTTGGCGGCCCTGTTTTTAAAAAATACAATAATCCTGATGAATGGATTTCTGCACTTAACGAATTGAATTACAAGGCAGCTTATTGTCCTGTTCAACCGGGAGCAGGTTCAGAAGAAATAAAATTGTATAAAAATGCAGCACAAAAAGCCAATATTGTAATTGCCGAAGTTGGCGCCTGGAGTAATCCCATTGATCCTGATGATTTAAAAAGCAAAGCAGCAATTGAGAAATGTATCAACGCATTGCAACTGGCCGATGAAATTGGCGCTAATTGCTGTGTAAACATTAGTGGTTCGCGAAACCCGGAAAAATGGGCTGGCCCGCACCCCGAAAATCTCACCCCGGAAACCTTCGATTTAATTGTTGAAACCACCCGAAAAATAATTGATGCAGTAAATCCCAAAAACACTTTTTATGCTTTGGAAACAATGCCCTGGGCATATCCCGACTCAGTTGAGTCGTATGAAAAACTTTTAAAAGCTATTAATCGTGAACGATTTGGTGTTCATCTCGATCCGGTTAACCTTATAGTAAGTCCTCAGGTGTATTACAAAAACGGGGAAATGATTACAGAAGCTTTTAAAAAACTTGGCCCGTTTATTAAAAGTTGCCATGCCAAAGATATTTTGTTACTTGAAGATGAATTAACACCGCATTTGCCCGAGGTTCGTGCCGGTTTGGGCAATTTGGATTACGCAGTATATTTAAAAGAATTATCGGGATTGAAAAACATACCTTTAATGCTTGAACATTTGAATACAGAAGCAGAATACAGTCAGGCCGCGATTTATATAAGGTCGGTAGCAGAAAAAAACAATATTTTTCTTTAGATTTTTAAAGAAATTATCGATATTGAATTTAGTTTTGTAATGTTTGAAAACAGGATTAAAATTGTTTAACCATTTAAAATTTACAGGTCATGTCAAAATCAATGGATGCAAAAAAAGCAGTAAAAAAAGAACCGCTAAAAACTGCTAAGGAAAAAAAAGCAGAAAAAAGAGAAAAGAAAGCCAAATATTAAAATGAATGAACGAAAGGGACTGGATCAAATAGAATTTTATTTTGCTTATTATAAGCATTTTATCCCTTTGTTAATTTCGTTAGGTTTGATTTTTTTGCTGTCATTGGGCTGTGGGGTAAAAGATGTCCCAAAGCCCAATGTTATTTTTGTATTTGCCGATCAGTGGAGGGCCCAGGACGTTGGCTATAATAATAATCCACAAGTTAAAACTCCTGCAATCGACCAGTTTGCCAAAGAAAGTGTGGTTTTCTCAAATGCTGTTTCTGGATGCCCGGTTTGCTGTCCGTACAGAGCAAGTTTACTGACCGGGCAATATCCGTTAACCCACGGTGTTTTTTACAACGACAAAGCTTTGAACCCCGATGCAACAACAATCGGCAAAGTTTATAAACAAGCTGGTTATGAAACCGGATATATTGGAAAATGGCATTTAAATGGCCACGAACCCGGAGAGAAAACATTCGAAGCCCGAAAGAAATTTATCCCAAAAGAACGGCGGCAGGGTTTCGATTTCTGGCAGGTACTCGAATGCACCCACGATTATAACAATTCATTTTATTACGAAGATTCGCCGGAACAGATGAAATGGCAGGAATATGATGCGATTGCTCAAACAAAATCGGCAATCAGTTACATTCATGATAAATCCAGATCGGGAAAACCATTTTTGTTAATACTTTCGTGGGGACCTCCGCACGAACCCTATGAAACGGCACCCGAAAAATACAGGCAAATGTTTAATCCTGACAGTATTAAAGTTCGTCCAAATGTGCCCGATGAATTGCGTGAAAAAGCACGTAAAGATATTGCCGGATATTATGCCCACATTGCTGCCCTTGATGATTGCATGAAAGAACTTTTAACTGCGGTTAAGAATAGCGGGATTGAAGAAAACACAATATTTGTTTTCACTTCCGACCACGGCGATATGCTTTATTCACACGGAGAAGTCAAAAAACAAAAACCCTGGGACGAATCTTTACTTGTTCCGTTTCTGCTGCGTTATCCCGAAAAATTGGGAAACACACGAAAAGTAATCGAAATGCCAATAAATACGCCAGATATAATGCCAACACTTTTGGGATTATCGGGGATTGAAATTCCAGCTTCGGTTGAAGGCAGCGATTATTCAAAAGTAATTACGGGTAAAGAAAAACCTGATAATGATGCTGTGTTAATTCAGTGCCCGGTACCGTTTCATCAATGGAATTACGGTGTTGGTGGACGGGAGTACCGGGGAGTTCGAACTGCAAGATTTACCTATGTACGCGATTTAAACGGCCCCTGGTTGTTGTACGATAATCTTGAAGATCCTTATCAAATGAACAATTTGATTGGAACTGACGAAATGATTTTTATTCAGTCGGACCTTGAAAACCAGCTTCAGGAATTACTGCTAAAAACGAATGACAAATTTTTATCCGGAGCAGAATATATGAAAATGTGGAATTACACCTGGGATAACAGTGACAGTTTGAAAATTAACTGATTGTCCGAAACTTAGAATTCTTCTGAATCTTCATCTTCAACCAAATAGACCAATTGAACCATAACAATCGAACTTTTATTTCTTTTTACGATTGAAAATTCATAATTACCAACGGTTATTTTTTCTTTTACAGCCGGTATTTTTCCAAATTTTAAAATCAGGTAACCGGCCAGGGTTTCGTATTGTTTGTCCTTTTCAATAGGTTCGGGTAAATATTCGTTTATATCATCAAGCGAAACTGATGCCAGCACATTGTATGTTTTTTCGCCTGTTTTTTCAACAAACGGAATCTCATTATCATATTCATCCTGAATTTCACCAACAAGTTCTTCCAGAATATCTTCCATTGTAATAATTCCCTCGGTACCTCCGTATTCATTAACTACCAATGCCATTTGCTGGTGCCTCATCTGGAATTCGTTCAGTAACTGCCCTATTCCTTTTGTTTCAGGTACTACATGCATATTCCGAACAATACTTCGAATATCAAATTTGCCTTTTTTCCTTGCGGCTATTAAAATATCCTTTAAATAAACTACTCCTGTTATATTATCGAGATTTTCGTCGTAACATGGAATTCTTGAATAGCTTTCTTCGAGAATTTTATCAAGGGTAGAATCATTAAAGTTGTTGATATCAATTGCAAATATCTGGGTTCGCGGCACCATAATTTGCTTTACTGTTTGTTCTGAAAATTCAAATGCATTTTTTATGATTTTATACTCGGCATCATCAAGTTCACCACTTTTTTGCCCTTCCTGCACAAGGTATTTTAGTTCTTCACTACTATGAATATCTGAACCATGCACAGTTGTTATTCCGATTCCTTTAAGTATAAAATTGGCAATTCCGTTTAAGACCCAAATAAACGGGCGAAAAATAACAAAGAAAAACTGGAGGGGATATGCAATAAATAAAGTTGTGCTTTCAGAGCGCTGAATTGCCAGTGATTTTGGTGCAAGCTCGCCAAAAACAATGTGCAGAATTGTAATAAAAACAAATGCTACCGGCAAAGCAATCTGGTGGGCAATTTCGGGATTTGGATTTAAACCTGTTAAATCCATAATATTGATTATGATTTTCGATACTACCGGTTCGCCAATCCAACCCAAACCTAAACTGGCAAGAGTAATCCCGAGTTGTGTAGCCGCGAGGTAACCATCAAGATGCATTACAATATGTCGTGAAAGTATTGCGACCCGATTTCCTTCCTTAACTTTTAATTCGAGCTGTGAAGAACGGACTTTTACTATGGCAAATTCGGCGGCAACAAAAAAACCGTTAAAAAAAACCAGTAAAAACGTAATGAAAATATCCAACGCCATAATTCTGGGACTAAAATAATATGCGGCAAATCTACAAAAAACTTTGTCAGGCTTGCATAAAAATGGGTTTTGTTGCCTTTGCCAGCGCCAATAATTCGTTTGTTTCTTTTTCGGTTATGGGTTGATATTCATTCATAAATTCGAGTGCTTTCAGAAAAAGCGTATTTTTCCCCGGTGGAACGGCCGCTGTAATATTTTTCGATAAGGTATATTTTAAAGCCATTTTCATTATTTGTTCATCCTGAATTGGCCTGTACCAAACGTTTTTGTCATATTTTGCTTCGCCTTGCTCAAGTGGTGTTAATGCCATTGCTTTTAATGCAAGAATTCCCATCCCGCGTTTCTCTGCTTCTGCAAAAACCTGAGACCCAAAGTTTCCTGCGTTCCAGCAAACAAAATTTATTGGAAACAGAATCGAATCGAAATCATAACTTTTCATGGCAAGTAACGCTGCATCAACTGAATGAGCTGAAAAACCAACATGTTTAATTTTGCCTTCCTTTTTCGCCTTTACAACCGTTTCCATTGCTCCGCCTTTTGCAAAAACCTTTTCTACATCATCTACTGAACTTAAAGCATGTAACTGGTACAAATCAAAATAATCGGTTTCAAGCTTTGTTAAGGAATCATGAAGATTTTTTTGTGCTCCTTCAGCAGAACGTTCGTGGGTTTTGCATGCCAAAAAACAATTTTTACGGTAAGGTTTTAACGCCGGGCCTAATTTCTCCTGCGCATTGCCGTAATTGGGTGCAACATCGAAATAATTTACACCGAGTTCATAAGCTTTGGCAACGATTTCGCTGGCAAAATCCTGCGGATTGTCGTTAAGCATAATTCCGCCAAATCCAATAACCGAAAGTTTTTCACCGGTTTTTCCAAGCACACGTTTTGGGATTTGGTAATCAGCTGAAAAATTATTTCCAAAGCTGCGGATTGCTGGAATTGTTAATGCCAAACTTGTGAGAAAACTGTTCCTGATAAATATTCTGCGTTTCATAAGCGTATTTTTTTGTTTCGAAATCGTAATCAGCTATTATTCTGAAAAATAAGGAAATTCATAACAAGAACAAAGGGCGCATTGCAACGCCCCTCTTTTGTTCAACTGAAAATTAAACTATCCTTCAAATTTAAAGGACACTTTCAACTTAGTACGGTAAAATTCAACTTTACCATCTTTTAAATGCATGTCCATTTGGACAACTTCGGCAATTCTCAATTCGCGCAACGATTTTGATGCGCGTTCAATGGCATTTTGAGCAGCTTTCTCCCATGATTCGGTGCTGCTACCAACCAATTCAATAATTTTGTACACGCTGTCAGGCATCGATTATTTATTTTGATGATTACAACTTCAAATTGGTTTCTTCTACGAAACTTCTCAGGTTTTGTTTTAGTGTTTTACAAGGGAACCGTTCTTTTTCTTTAGAGAACGGTTCCTTTTTTATTGGTAAATCCGCAAACCGACGAATGAAATTTGCGGATTTAATTACTACCGATTATTGTTTTTTCTTTTCAAACAATTTTTCATTAAAACCGAATATTTCTCAAAAACTCGCTGCTCGACTGCAAGCAACCAATTCCATCTGGTTCATTGTCGCGTTCAACAATATAATGTTCAATTCCCTGTTTACTTGCTTCTTTAAAAATCGGGGCAAAGTCGATAATGCCGGAACCTGGGCAGATAAAATCCTGATCAGCTCCGGCAGCCATGTCTTTTACATGCAAAATTTTGTATCGTCCTTTATATTTTTTCAACATTGCAAGTGGGTCGCCACCACCTTTTTTTACCCAGTAAATGTCCAGCTCGCACTGCACCAGTTTTGGGTCTGTGTGATTCATTAAATAATCGAAAGGAAAACCTTCTTCCATTTCATGAAATTCATTATCGTGGTTGTGCCATAAAAGTTGCAACCCGTTTTGCTTTGCTTTTGCGCCAAGTTCATTTAACATTTCTGTCGATTTTTTGCAATCATCCAGCATAAAAGGAGGGCCTCCCATCCAGGGCCAGTAACAAACTATATATTTCATTCCCAACTCGTTCTGGCTGTCAAAAAACTTTTGAGGTTCTTTCATCATGGGATCCAGACTTGAACCACTTGCAATTGGTTTTATGCCAATTTCTTTGCAAAAAGTTACAAACTCCTGCGGAGAACCGGCGAAATTGCTACCTCCTTCAATTTCAGAAAAACCAAATTCCACAGCTTTTTTGAGTGTTCCTTTCCAATCGGCTTTCATTGCTTCACCGGCAATTCCGGAGATAAAACCAAAGCTTTTTAGTTTGCTTTTTCCTTCGGCTGCTATTGATAAAAATGGGTTTGCTGCAAAAATGCCCGCTGTTGCAAAAGCACTTGTTCTGATAAAATTTCTGCGCGTATTCATATTTTTGGTTTTTTTCTATTGATTAAAATCCTGTGTTCTCATTTTGCAATTCTATTGTTAATTATCTGATTTTATACTTCCGGCAATTTCCAGGGTTCCCGATAAATGGGTGTAATTAACTCATTTGCTTTTTCACAGTTGGTAAAACGGTTGTTGGCATCGTCCCATTCCAAAATGGGTTGGCCAACCCGTGCAGAAATATTTGCAATATGTACATGAACTGCTGCTGCCCTTCCAATTTCAGGCGGGCACGAAGTTTTTTCACGCGATTTAATGCAGGCAAGGAAATTGTCAACGTGTTCGCGGTGAGATTCCTGTCCTTTGTCGTAGGATATTTCTTCAACTTTGGGCGCTTTATTTTGGCCGTCCCATTCAGGGTATAAATGATATTTGCTGCGGTCGGCAACCAAAGTTGCCTTTTCGCCGATAAACTGGATTCCATAGGCGCTGTTGTAGGGGCCTTGTTGAATTCCGGCTGTTAAGTCGTAATTAATAACAAAATCTTTTTTGTCATAAATCACATTCATTGTATCGAATGTCTCCCGGGCCATATTTTGTTTCGATAGGTTTGCAGCATAAGTAATCACGGTTTTTGGTCCTTCCACAATATTGCCTGCCCAAAGTCCCATGTCAATCAGGTGAACTCCCCAATCGCTCATTAATCCACCGCCGTAATCCCAGTAATGACGCCAGCTCCCGTGAAACCGAGCTTGATTAAACGCGCGTTTTGGTGCAGGCCCCAACCAAAAATCATAGTCAACACCTGCCGGAACCGGACTATCGGGAACTGGAACCGTTCCCAGACCGTAATTAAAATTGGCCCAAATATTTACCTTTCTCAATGTGCCGATTTCGCCTGCTTTAATCAGGTTCATGCAATCGATAAAAACCTTTCCGTCGCGCTGTTGCTGTCCTACTTGTACAACCCGGTTGTAGCGTTTCGCGGCTTTTACCATAATATTACATTCACCAATTGTGTTTGCCATCGGTTTTTCAACATAAACATCTTTCCCTGCTTTACAGGCTTCAACCATTATCAGACAGTGCCAGTGATCGGGAGTGCCAATAATTACTGAATCAATGTCTTTGCGTTCCAAAACTTTTCGAAAATCCTTAAACAATTCAGGCGACTGGTTATAATCTTTTTTTACTGAATCTGATTTTTCCTTTAATACGTTTTCGTCAACATCACAAAGAGCCACACAATTCACCATTCCTGTATCAAGGTGGTGTTTCAGGATCCCAAAACCCATATTTCGGCAGCCAATTAAGGCAACATTTACTTTGTCGCCGGGTGCAAATTGGGCCGACCAAACTTTTGAAGGAATTACTGTTGTTGCAGAAATTGCAACGGCTGATTTTTTAAGAAAACTTCTTCTTGATGGATTCATAGTTTTTAGCTGTTGGTTTAATAGTTTGCAATGTACAAAATTCCGGTTTGAAAAATTTTGGTTATTGAAAAGAATCTCCTGTAAATTATTAAAACAATTAAACCTAGAAATTCAGAACTTTAACTTTTGTATAATTGTTTGGAATTATCAAACAAATAAAGAATGGGAGAGTCAGTAATTAAAGAATATAGCTACAAATCAACACCTGAAAAACTTTGGAAAGCTTTGACAGTGAAAGAACAAATGAAACTTTGGTATTTTGATATTGAAGAATTTAAACCCGAGATTGGTTTTGAATTCAGATTTTGGGGCGGGACTGAAACAAGACAGTATCTGCATATTTGCAAAATTACCGAGGTGGTTTTTGGCAAAAAACTTTGTCATACATGGAGTTATGACGGAATACCCGGAGAAACCAATCTTTGTTTTGAGATTGAGCAAACAGGAAAAGAAACAACAGACCTTAAACTTTCTCATTCAGGTTTTGAAACTTTCCCGAAGGACAATCCAGATTTGGCAGCAAAAAACTTCGATGAAGGCTGGACATATATTCTCGGAACCTCTCTGAAAAATTATATTGAAGGTAAAAGTTAGTTTAAACTTTTCGTTTTACGGTTCGAACACCAAAAACAGGCCCCGCCCGGTGACCTTCGTGAGGCAAAAATTTAACTGTAATTTCAGTTTTGTTTGCAATCACACTTTGAGGTATTTCATAAGTCATATCAAAAAATTCGCCCGGTTTTCTATTCGAAATATTCTCAGTTGCAATAATTTTGTCATTTACTAAAATATCGAAAGTTTTGCTGCCGGTGTATCCGCCCCAATATTCAACAACTAAATCAGCAGGTTCATTTTTATTGATTTTCATTTTGCACGAAAACCAGCCTCCCCTGTCTGCTTCGCGAAACTTGCGGTTTTTGTTTTGCCCGGTCCAGGTTTTCGAATCTTTAAAATTGTGTTCCCTTTCAGGCTGCATTTCTCCGGGTTG
>DAOPKR010000028.1:5985-10790 GCA_035391305.1 Draconibacterium sp. | reverse complement strand
AAGTTAATTTCTACCAAATCGCCATTTTTCCAGTATCTCGTGATCCCCACAAAACTGCCCGGTTTTTCCTTTATTCGCTTTGTTTTGCCATTCACTTTTATTTCCATACCGTTTTCAGCCCATTTCGGATAACGGATTTGAATTGTTAAGGGAACAGTTTCTTCACAGGAAATCGTCAATCTGCTTGTTTGTTCATCCGGAAAGTTTGTTTCCTGCCGAACTTTCAGGCCTTTTTCCTCCCACGTTAATTCGGCTGCAATAAATTGCGAAATGTACAGCTCATCATTATTATGAAAGAAAATATTTCTGCCGTATTTCGAATGGTTTTCCATTCCCGAACCAACACAACAGGTAAATGATTCGGGATCCTGGTATTCCTTGTGGCCGCCCATTTCAAGGGAAAGGTTATAAATTACCTGTCCGGTTTCAGGATGTTGCGACGACAGGATATGGTTTAACAAAGCCCTTTCATAAAAATCAGCCACTTTAGGCGAAGCCTCCCACTCAAAAAGATGCTCCGAGAGTTTCAACATATTATAAACATTGCAGGTTTCGGTGGTTTCGTCGCTTAATTGATTGCGGAGTGTGTCCGGCGGGCCAAAATACTCGTGGTTGCAGTGGCCACCTGTAACATACGAATGATGATTAACAACCCTGTCCCAAAAAAATTCTGCAGTTTTGCGGTCGGTTGAATCGCCGGAAAGTTCGTAACGGCGCGCCAGACCTACTAGTTTAGGTATCTGGGTGTTTGCATGTTTCCCCGGAAGTATATCAATTCCGTTTGAAAGCGGATCAAGAATTGCTTTGTGATGGAAAATACGTGACATTCCGAGGTATTTTTCATCGCCGGTTTTTGCATACAATTCAGCTAAAGATTCGTTAATGCCGCCATGTTCACAGTTCAGCATTTTTTGAATTTGTTCTTCATTCAAATCCGAAACTATTGTATATAGCCAGTCGGCAAAACGTTTGTTAATTTCAAGTGCCTTTGTGTTTCCGCATAAATCATAAGCTTCAAAAAGACCCGCCATAACTTTGTGTTCAGTATAAAATGGCACCCAAATTCCATTTAAATCAAAACCCTGTGCCCGAATATTTCCTTTGGCAACTTCATCTTCCAGAATCCTTTTTCCGTTGGGGAAAGCTCCAATATATCCGTTTCCATCGGCTTGCTGGCAAGTATCAAGCTCAGCAACAATATAATTTACACGATCTAAAAAACGCTGATCTCCTGTAGTTTGGTACATCAGCGCGCAGGCACTTAAATAATGACCAAGACTGTGCCCGGCAATAGTCATACTTTCCCAGCCTCCGTATGGTTCTGCTTTCGGTATAAGTCCTGCCTCGCTCCGGAATTTGGACAACAATCTGTTGGGCTGATAATTTAAAAGAGACTGAATATTAAGTTCGGTTGCATGTTTAAATGGCCCGTCAAGTAATTGAATATCTTTAAGTTCAAATGGCAAAACCCTAAAAGACACAACTTCAGGGCCACCTGTCACTATTTTTGTTTCATGCTTTTTACATGAAGTTATGCATACAAAAATGGTAAATACAAAAAGGAAAGGTTTAGTTAGTTTTTTCATCTTATTAAAATTGTTTGTTATTAAAGGTATAAGATGGAACTCGCATGATTTTAATTATTTGCCTTTGTGTGAAAATCTTTCTCATGCTCGTTTCATTCAATATCGTTTATTTTTCATAAATCCAAAGATTCCATCCTGGATTTGCCTTTACAAGTTTATTCAATGATTCCTGGGCATCAGCTTCATTGTCAAATGTGTCAATTCCAACAAGATACAGGCTACCTTTTTGGCCTAAAGAAAATCCATTTATCCCTTTCTCCTTTAACTTAAGAATGTATTTTTCAACTTTCTCTTCGTTTTTAAAACCTCCTCCCACAATGTAATATTTTGAAGCTCCATTTGATACAGCTAATCCTGGACTAACATTCATTGCCTTTTCAGGTTCAACGGTTTCATCCTGTTTATTTTCAACTGAATCGTTAAGAACAGCAGTTTCTGGTTGTGTATTTTGTTGCTGAATATTTGAACTTACTTCAGTCTCAATTTTAGTTTCACGGGTTTTCGATTTGTTATTCAAGATGAAGAAACCAACAATAAAAATTGGTATCAAAATTAACAGGTACCAGTACCAGCCGTTTTTTTTCTTTTCTTTCCGTATTTCAGGTTTTTTGGAAGTTTTAAATTCAAAGGCAGGCACACTTTCAGGTTTTTTCGCTTGAATAACTTTATCTTCTTTTTCAACAACCGGGCTGATTATTGTTTCTACTTTCTTCTCCGCTTCTTCCACTACTTGCGTGACGATTATTTCAGTTTCCGCTTTTTCAATAATTTCAGAAATTTCTTCAATTACCGGAGTTTCAACATTTACAATCTCGACTTTCTTAACCGCGTCTTCCTTCGAAATGGTTTCGAGCCCGAAAGAATCCAAAAGCAGATTTTCATTGTGAAAAGGAGTAAACTGAATTTCGTTTTTATCGTTGTAAACCAGTGTTCCAACATTCTCAATAATAACTGTTTCTCCTTTGTCCAATTCATAAAGCATATTTTCGTGTGCCTTTTCAATTCTTTTCATGGCATACGATTGCGATATCTTTGCTTTTCGGGCAATGATTTCAGCAAGCATACCATCATTATTTTTAATTTTTTGGGTAAACGTAATTTCTTTTGAGGGAGGTCTCATTTCGTTTTCGAGAATAACTGCAGGTTTGTAAGTGGATATAAATGCCCCAAATCCGGGAATGATTACTGTGTCGTTTTCCAATAAAAGGCTGTATATGAAATTACTTAAGTTCAAAACCATACAAATGAATTTTTCTAAAAATTTGAATTATTATTTTAGGCTAAAATATGAATATTAGCAGGTATATGCAAAGTGCTTTTTAAGTAAAACGTAAATGAAGTTAAATTGCTTTTATAAAATGGAAAACATGGGTATGTTTGCATTTAAATCGGAAAATGGAATTTCAATTGAAAAAAACATTTGAAACAGGTTTCAAACTGATACATTAAAAAACAATTGAATTTAATTATTAAATAGAATCATACTTTACGAACAAAAAATATGGCAAAAATCTTAGTTACCGGTGGTACCGGATATATTGGTTCTCATACTGTTGTTGAGTTACAGCAATCAGGTTATGAGGTAATTATTATTGATGATCTTTCAAACTCAAGTATTGAAGTTTTAAATAATATTGAAAAAATTACCGGAATAAAACCAGCCTTTGAACAGTTCGATTTGGTTGACAAAGACAAAACTGATGATTTTTTTGCACGAAATGAGGGAATTCAGGCGATTATCCATTTTGCAGCATCAAAAGCTGTGGGCGAATCAGTTGAAAAACCACTTATGTATTACCGAAATAATTTGGTTACGCTAATAAATTTGCTTGAATGCCAGATAAAATTCAGTATCCCTAATATTGTGTTTTCCTCATCCTGCACTGTTTACGGCCAACCTGATGTTTTGCCGGTAACTGAACAAACACCGCGCAAAGATGCTGAATCGCCTTACGGAAATACAAAACGGGTGAATGAAGATATCTTGAGAGATACAATATTTGCAAATCATCAATTAAAAGGAATAGCTCTGCGCTATTTTAACCCAATCGGCGCTCACCCGAGTGCATTAATTGGTGAGCTACCGCGTGGAGTTCCACAAAATCTTGTACCATTTGTTACGCAAACTGCTGCCGGGCTGCGTAAAGAATTAAGTGTATTTGGGAACGATTACGATACAATTGATGGTTCGGCAGTGCGTGATTATATAAATGTTGTGGATTTGGCAAAAGCTCACGTTGTAGCAATAGAACGGTTGCTTAACGGAAAAAACAAATCGAATTACGAAATATTTAATTTAGGCACTGGAACAGGTGTTTCCGTTTTGCAAATTATTAAAGGATTTGAAAATGCCACAGGCTTAAAACTGAATTATAAAATTGTTGACCGGCGTGCAGGCGATATAGAACAAATATGGGCCGACACTGTTTATGCAAACGAAGAATTGGGCTGGAAAGCTGAAAAAGCATTGGAAGAAACGTTGCTTTCTGCCTGGAATTGGGAGAAACGGGTGCGGGGAATTTCATAAATTCTGATACTATTATCTACTCATTCAAAAACTTAAAAAATGAGAACAATTTTAATTACCGGTGGTGCCGGATTTATAGGTTCACACGTTGTTCGCCTGTTTGTTGAAAAATATCTGGAGTATAAAATCATAAACCTCGACAAACTGACTTATGCAGGCAACCTCAATAATTTAAAAGACATTGAAAACAAACCCAATTACGAATTTGTAAAAGGCGATATCGTTGATGCTGACTTCATTCAAAAATTATTTGAGCAGAAAAAATTTGACGGTGTAATCCATCTCGCAGCCGAATCACACGTTGACCGTTCAATCTCAAATCCCACCGAATTTGTTTTTACAAACGTAATTGGCACTGTAAATCTGTTAAATGCCGCAAAATATATATGGAAAGACAATATGGATGGCAAGCGTTTTTACCATATTTCAACCGACGAAGTTTACGGTTCGCTGGGTGCCGAAGGAATGTTTACTGAGGAAACCGCCTACGATCCGCACAGTCCGTATTCTGCATCGAAAGCCAGTTCCGACCATTTTGTGCGCGCTTATCTCGATACTTTTGGATTGCCGACAGTTATATCAAACTGTTCAAACAATTACGGTTCTTTTCAGTTTCCCGAAAAGCTAATTCCACTTTTCATTCATAATATAAAAAATAATAAACCACTTCCGGTTTACGGAAAAGGCGAAAA